>JBEPVU010000181.1:0-4752 GCA_041690855.1 Gammaproteobacteria bacterium
GTGTGTACCCACTGATCACCTAAGTAATTTTTAATATGGCTTAATTCAATAATAGCGTCGCTCATAATCCTAGCTTAGTGAATAAAATTGAAAATAACGCATCGGCGATAATAATACAGAAAATAATTTGCACCACGCTTTTGGTGGTATGCCGACCCACGCTATCAGCGCTGCCAGACACTTGAAAGCCTTGAAAACAGCCAATGCCTGCAACCAATAAAGCGAAAATAGGTGTTTTGCTAAGGCCAATCCATAATGAGCGCATCGATACAACTTGCGCAAAACGATCGAAAAAATCATGGAAGGTGACGCCTAACATACTTTTTGCCATTAACATGCCGCCTAGCAAACCAAATAAATTAGCCCACATGGCTAATAACGGCATAACGATTAATAAACCCAATAATTTAGGCAATACTAATAATTCTGCGGGAACAATGCCCATCGTGCGCAGCGCATCGACTTCTTCATTTAAAATCATCGTGCCTAACTGCGCCGCAAAAGCAGAACCGGTGCGTCCAGCGATAATAATGGCAGTCAATAAAGGGCCGAATTCGCGGAAAACAGAAAAACCTAATAAATCGACGATAAAAATATTAGCGCCGTAGGTACGTAATTGCAGCCCCATTTGATACGTTAACACAACGCCAATCATAAAAGACAAGAGCGCGATAATCGGCATGGCCTGGTAGCCGGTCGTTTCAATAATACTGAATAAGGCGCGCCAGCGGAGAGTCAATGGATGTCGCAGTACTTTAAAAGCCACGAGACTTATTTCGCCGATAAACGCTAAAAAGGCTTTTAGCAGTTGCATTTCTTCGATAGTGCGCCGGCCTAAGCGGTAGAGCCAACTGAATTTTTGGGGATGTGGAATATTTTTTAATTGTGCGGTTTGCGCAGCCGCCATTTTTAATAGTAACAGCTGTTCATTATGAAAGTTATCTAAACGATAAGTGATATGGGCTTGTTTTAATTGGGTTAATAATTTTTGTAATTGCCAGGCGCCGCTGGTATCCATTTTCTGAATCTGGCTGCCATTAATTTGCAATGTCTCGTAATTGCGCGCGGCGATTTTGTTTACCGCTTGTTCTAAGGCGACAAGATTAACCAGCGTCCATTCGCCTTGACACATTAATTGTGTGTTGCCGTCCTGCTGGTTGATGCTGGCAAAAGTGGATGTCATATTATTTTTTCATCATGGATAATTTCTTTTCCCAATTAATACTGGTTTGAATAATCCTGTCAAGATTATCGTATTGTGATTGCCAGGCCAAGGTATTTAATATTTTTTGATTATCGGCAATTACTTCAGCGGGATCGCCGGCACGACGCGGTAATTCCTGTATCTTTAAAGTGGTGTGTGTTAAACGCTGTGCGGCTTCCAGCACCTGGCGTACGCTGTAACCATGGCCGTAACCACAATTTAACACGACTGAGGGTTTTTGCTGGCGTAAATAGGCGAGTGCCTGCAGGTGTGCGCTGGCGATGTCTTCCACATGAATATAATCGCGAATGCCCGTGCCATCCGGTGTGGCGTAATCTGTGCCATAAATAGTGACATCAGCTTTTACGCCCACGGCAGCCTGCGCAACAACTTTCATTAAAGTGGTTGCCTGCGGATTGGTTAAGCCGATTTTTGCCTGTAGATCGGCGCCGCCAACATTGAAATAACGTAACGCTACATACCGTAAAGCAGTAGCCTGGCTGATATCGTGCAGGATTTGTTCACAGAATAATTTTGAATAGCCATAAGGATTAATTGGTTTGCAGAGCGCTGTTTCATTAATTAATGCGTTTTTCTGATTGCCATACACCGCGGCGGAAGATGAGAAAATAAACTGTTGAATATTAGCCTGTACACAGCACTCTAATAACCGGCAGGTGTTGCTGACGTTATTTTGATAGTATTTTAACGGTTGCTGGAGTGATTCCGGCACAATGATAGAGGCCGCCAGATGCATTACAGCATTTATTTGATAATCGCTTATAAGGCGGGTTACTAAAGCGGAATCGCCGCAATCACCAATAATCAGCTTACCCGCTAAAACATTTTCCGCATAGCCTGTGCTGAGATCGTCAAGGATAACGACCTGTTCACCTGCTTCAGTGAGCTGTTTAACCACATGGCTGCCGATATAACCAGCACCGCCTGTTACTAAAATAGGCATTTTTTTACGCATATTAAGGAAACCTTAAGGTTAGCAAAGTATGATGCTTACATCAATGTTATCTTGAATAGAGAAAAAGGTATGATTATTTCGCAACTAGAAAGCATATTGGCGTTTTTAAAAGCGCAGATAGATTATAAACACGAGGATATATTATCCATTAAGGAACAGGAGTTTTTAGGAGATAAAGGGGTAAATACTAGAAAAGCAGTCGCTTATTTAATGGTTGTTTTTTTTGAGCTGATCAAAAATTCTAATGATGGAATTTTAAAAGCTTATTTCAATGAAGATTTATGGGTGAGAAATGCAATTAGCCATAATAAAAGTTCCTATTTTATTAGTGATAAACAAAGTTTCTTAAATCTCATAGGAGATTTTATTGAAAATTCAGAAAGAAAAATAATTGATTATAAAGATAATAAGATAAGTAAAAATTATATGAATAATCAAAATTACAAAAAGCTTTATTGCCAATCTTTTGAGCAAGTTTTGTTGAATATAAATGAAACTATAAAATCATTATCTGCTATTTGTAATTTAGGTAATGCTAATAAAGTCAAGTCAGGAAAGAATAAAAAAAATAATAAAAAGAAAAATAATAGTCAGGTAAAAATAGATTATATTATGATTATGGCTGTATTTTTTGATGCTATTACACTTACTGAAAATTCATACTATTCAAATGCGAATAATTATAATAGAAAAGACGAATTTGTCAAAAAATTTAAAATTAATTTTAATGGCGAAGAAACGATTAAAATTGAATTTATAAAATTGATTGATTTTTTAGAAGGAATCAGACATATAATCGCTCATCCTGAAATAAATTCAATTGTCATTGTTGATAATGATATTGTCTTAAGTAAAGATTTTTTAAGTCTATCCTCTAAAATATCACGTGCCATAAATGAATTTAATAAGGCAGTTCCTGATGGGTTGTCAAAAAAAATTAATCCTATTGCATTAGATTCAACGATAGAAATTAAGTCGTTAGTAATTGAAAATGATGAAAAGATAAATGAAATTTCTCCTAAAAAAGATAATATAGTAATATCATTCAGCGGTATGGAAGATGATATAAAGGAAAAAAGTTTTTCAAAAGTGCTTAATAATATTAAGGGATTTTTAACATCTAAAAATGTAGATAATAAGGTTTTAAGTAAACTATGTGATTTAGTTTTAAATACAACGGGTTATTGGATAGAGGATCAGGAAAATTATTTTGAAGGCTTATTGAAAATTTTTCTGGAGTATAATCCAGGAGATTATTATTTTTGGAATAACCTGATTATTTTCGCAAAAGATTTTTGCTTTGAAAAAAACGAAATAGATAAAAATAGCGCCGCTATTTTTGCGTTTGCGCTCGAATTGAACGGAGATATTGTTTCATGGGAATCTATTTTTTTAGATATTCTTGAAAAAAATACGACTCTGTTTAATGATTTTATGGAAAAAGCAGCCGAAAAAGGGTTAATTGATATTAATAATAAGCTCCCTGATTTTGAAAAATATAAATTTATGATTTTTTTAACGCAGAGTGTTAAAAATAACGATATATTTTCAAAAATGCTAAAATCTGGAAAATTAGATCCTAATATGGTTTTTAAGCAAGCCGATATTTTTGAGTTAAGGCTTCTTCACCTTATTGTAGCGCATGGCAGGATTGAATTTTTAAAATCCTTGCTATTATATTCTAGTACGGCCAGTGAAAAAGTTGATATTAATGCTCCTGCCTATGGGGGATATGGATTTAAAACATATTCCTTACATCTTACGTGTGTTGATTTTCAGGGAAATATAAGGAGTGCATACAATGCTATGTTTAAGTTTGTACTTAAAATAGGATTCGCACTTAGAGACTCTAATTTTCTTATAATTTTATTAAAAAATGGCGTTGATGTAAATCTGCAGGATTCTTATGGAGAAACGATACTCCACCATTTGATGCTTTATAACGATCAAAAAAACTCTCTTTTTAAAATACAAATTTTTAAAATGAAAGCAGCGATTAATTTAGGTAAAATTAATCCTACGGTAAAAAACATCATAAATGACTCTGATTTGATTAATTTTTCAATTATGAACGATTATTTTAATATTTTTATGATGTTGTTTAAAAATATTTCAAGCAATTTTTTATCTAATTTTTCATTGGATGTTTCATGTAATGATATTTTAGACATGTGCGGTAAACTCACCCAGTCAAAATTTTTATCCAACAATATGGAAAATAAGATATCGAGTTTAATGAAGAATCTGATTGAATCACCGGTATTCGGAGAAATTATAAAAATTAAAGTTGGAGAAAAAGAATACAAGAATATGCTAAAGCGAGAAGATAATATACTGTACTATATTTGTCAATTTTCACTCTGGGATTTGAAAACTTATTGCGAGTTTAATGTTGAGTATGGAACAAAAACAATCTCTTTTAAAACTTTAAGAGAATTTTATACTAAATATCAAAAACTAGAACAATTTAAAACTTTAAATTACTTAGAAGATTGGATGATTTCTAAAGAAATTTATCCTATTGAGTTAAATTTTTATTATGAGGTTCTTGGAAAAAAACAGGAGAATTTAT
>JBEPVU010000182.1:0-4748 GCA_041690855.1 Gammaproteobacteria bacterium
TCTGGCATTGCTGATAAATACGTTGTTTCGCGGCAATATAATTCGTTAACGTACCATGCCGGTCTAGATGATCGGCGCTGATATTTAATAGCGTTGCGACAGCCGGTTGTAAAGAATAAGTCGTGTCTAATTGAAAACTGGAAAGTTCTAAAACGTAATAATCAGGCAGCGGTTCTGCTAATAAATCCAAGGCGGGCGTGCCAATATTGCCACCGACTAAAACCTTTTTACCAGCCGCTTGTAACATGTCGCCGACTAACGTTGTCACAGTACCTTTAGCATTAGTCCCTGTTATGCCAATAACAGGCGCTTTAACCGCGCGTGCAAATAATTCAATATCGCCAATAATCGGAATACCAGCTTGCTGCGCTTTTTTGATAGCAGGGATTTCTAACGACAAACCCGGGCTGATAACGATTTCTTTCGCCTGCAAAACCAAGGTTTCACTCAATTCACCTAAATAAACAGGCACTTGTGGGAATTGTGTTTTTAAATTATTTAATTCCGGTGGATTTTCACGCGTATCGGCAATAGCGACTGGAATATTTTGTGATGCCAGATAACGAACGCAGGATAATCCACTTTTGCCTAATCCAATAATCAGATAAGTATTAGCTAACAAAGACTTTGACAAAATTAGCTCCCAGGTTATTCATTTTATAGTTCTCTTGATTGGTCTCCTCCCCCTTTCAGGGGGAGGATTAAGGTGGGGGTAATTTAAACAACCCCCATCCTAGCCTTCCCCCTGAAAGGGGGAAGGAATAATAAGCAAAATTATCGCAATTTCAAAGTAGCCAGGCCACACAATACCAGCACTACGGTGATAATCCAGAAACGTACAATCACACGCGGTTCCGGCCAGCCTTTTAATTCAAAATGATGATGAATGGGCGCCATGCGGAAAATACGTTTGCCGCGTAATTTATAAGAGCCGACTTGTAAAATGACGGAAACAGTTTCTAAGACAAATACACCGCCCATAATAAATAAGACAATTTCCTGCCGCACAATCACGGCAATAATGCCCAGTGCCGCCCCTAATCCTAACGCGCCGACATCACCCATAAAAACCTGCGCAGGATAGGTATTAAACCAGAGAAAACCTAAACCAGCGCCCACTAGCGCACCGCAAAATACTACCATTTCACCTGCACCCGGAATAAATGGAATGGCTAAATAATTTGAGAACGATAAATTACCGCTGACATAGGCAAAAATACCTAACGCGCCGCCGACTAATACTGTTGGCAAAATCGCCAGACCATCCAGGCCATCCGTTAAATTAACCGCATTACTGGTACCAACAACGACAAAATAACTTAGAAAAATATAAAATACGCCTAAATTAATAATGACATTTTTAAAAAAGGGAATAAAAAACTGCGTTTCAACCGGTGATTGCGCCGTAAAAAATAAAAAAAATACCGCGCCCAAACCTATCACCGATTGCCATAAATATTTCCACCGCGCTGGTAGTCCTTTGCTATTTTTTAACATTAATTTGCGATAATCATCCGCCCAACCAATTGCGCCAAACCCTAAGGTTGTTATTAACACCACCCAGACGTAACGGTTCGACCAATCACTCCACAATAAAGCTGTCAACGTAACCGCAATTAAAATGAGCGCACCACCCATGGTTGGCGTACCCGCCTTACTCAAATGACTTTTCGGACCATCATCCCGCACATTCTGCCCAATCTGCCGCGCACTCAAATATTTAATCATCACCGGCCCTACCAGCAACGAAATCACCAGCGCCGTAATCGTCGCCAGAATCGCCCGCAATGTTAAATATTGAAAAACATGAAACTCATGATAAAATCGCGCTAAATATTCAGTTAACCACAATAACATTTTTTTCTATCCTGAATTAATTGTGAAATTACAACAACGCCGCCACAACCTGTTCCATCTTCGCACTACGTGATCCTTTCACCAGCACTGTCATGGCTGGTTGCAAAACACTGCGCACGGCGGCGCTTAATCTTTCTTTATCTTCAAAATGAACGCCGCCTTCGCCAAACGCCTGTACCGTTGCACGGCTCAATTTGCCCCAGGCATATAAACGATTAATCCCTAATTCTTTTGCCAGGCGGCCGATATCACTATGCATCTGTTCCGTATTAGCGCCTAATTCAGCCATATCGCCCAACACTAACACCCGCTCACCCGAATAATTCGATAACACTTGTAAGGCCGCCTGCACAGAAAAAGGATTGGCATTATAGGTATCATCAAAAATACGCGCGCCCGCCGCACTTTGCTTCATCACTAAACGGCCATTCACCGGCTGCATACTTTCAAGCCCTGCTTTTATAGCGGTCAGCGTCACGCCCACACTACTGGCCGCAGCGGCGGCGGCAACTGCGTTTAATACAGTATGCCGGCCTGGTAAAGGTAATTGAATGGTTATTTTTTCCTGTGGCGTTTTTAAGCAGAAACTAAAACAGCCTTCCTGATTAGCTGTTAATGCTTCCGCCTGAAAATCTGCGGTATGCTCTATACCAAACGTGATAATTTTTTTATCGGCTGCTTTTTCTTTTAACCAGTCGGCAAATTTGTCATCGGCATTAATCAATACTATGCCGTCCTGCGCTAATCCCGTATATATTTCAGACTTGGCCTGCGCTACGCCTTCCACGGTGCCAAATCCTTCTAAATGCGCCGGCGCTATATTATTAATAAACGCCACCTGTGGCTGCGCCATCTGCGTTAAATAAGCAATTTCGCCCGGATGATTAGCGCCCATTTCAATAACGGCATAACGATGTTCCGGCTGCAATTGTAATAGCGTCAGTGGTACGCCAATAGCATTATTTAACGTTCCTATATTGGCTAAGGCAGCGCCGGCCTGCGTTAAAATAGTGCGCAACATTTCTTTAACCGTGGTTTTACCGCAACTGCCTGTTAAAGCGATTAACGGCAACGTAAATTGCCGCCGATGCCAGGCCGCCAATGCGCCTAAGGCTTTTTCTGTATCCGCCACTTGTAATAAAGGTAAATCAATTTCAATCGGTCGACTGACTATCGCCGCCGCAGCGCCTTTATTTTTTACTTCAGCCAGAAATTGATGCCCATCAAAATTTTCGCCTGATAGCGCAATAAATAATTGACCGGGCTGAAGAGTACGTGAATCCGTACTCACACCGGTAAATTCAGCATTTTTATTAATCACTTTACCGGCTAAAATTTCACTGACTTGCGTTAAGGTTATTTTATTCATCATTTTTCTCCGCTAATCGCATTTGTACTTCTACACTATCACTTAAAGGTATTTTTTCATTGCCGACAATTTGGTAACTTTCATGTCCCTTACCTGCAATTAATACAATATCGCCTGCTACGGCGCAGGCAATTGCATGGGCAATGGCGCGGCGTCTGTCGTGTTCAACAATCGCCTGCTGCGGGTGTGCTAATCCTGTTAAAATCTGTGCGGCAATTTCGCGGCGATCTTCATCGCGTGGATTATCATCGGTAATAATGACTCTATCGGCATATTTCTCGGCAATTTCGCCCATGATAGGCCGTTTACTTTTATCACGATTACCACCACAACCCAATACACACCATAATTTACCACGGCATTGCTGCCGCAACGTGGTTAATACCTGCTCTAACGCACCGGGTTTATGCGCATGATCAACAATGACCAAGGGTAACGTACCACCGCCAAACGTTTCCATCCGTCCTTGCACGCCGCGCAACTGCGCTAAATAGGCTAAGGCAGTCTGCAAGGGTATCGCTAAAATATTTAAGGTCGTTAATACCGCTAACAAATTACTTAAATTGAATTGCCCGACTAAATAAGGGTTATGGAACACACCATCACCCCAGGGCGTATGGATACTAGCCGTAATACCGCCATCATCGCAGGTGCTCTGATGCACAGCAATATGCCGTTCGCGGCTTAGCTTATGAGGCTTAAGCGAATAAGTATAAACGGTGAGTTGATTTTCTAATTCTTCACACCATTGCCTGCCATAAGGATCATCGGCATTTAATACGGCATAACGCATACCCGGATAGGAAAAAAATAAACGTTTAGCGTTGGCATAATTTTCCATATTGCCATGATAATCGAGATGATCCTGAGAAAGGTTTGTAAACACGCCTATATCAAATTCAATGCCTTGCACCCGCTGTTGTATCAAACCATGCGAAGACACTTCCATCGCTACATATTGCGCTTGCTGCTGCACCATGTCCGCTAATATTTTCTGTGCCGCAATGGCATCCTGGGTATTTAAATCACTGGCTTGTAATTGGCCATATAAACCGTAACCTAATGAACCTATTATGCCACAGATTTTATTTTCCATCTGCAAACCAGCGGCAATAAATTGACTGCAGGATGTCTTACCGGCAGTGCCAGTAACGCCAATAACGGAAACCTGCCGGGAAGGATAATTATAAAAACACGCTGCAATCGCTCCTACATGAGCGGCAACATGAGATACGGTAATAATAGGAATGGTGTGATCAGTTTTACTGCTGTACAAAGCTACTTTCGGCGTTGCTTCGTTTGCATGTGTCACAATAGCAGCGGCGCCACGCTCAATCGCCATGTTAATAAACTGCCGGCCATCATTACGTAAGCCTGGATAAGCAAAAAATAAATCGCCTGGTTTTACAGCGCGGCTATCACTGGCCAGGCCGGTGATAGTCCGATCCCAGGTAGGTTCAATCGGGCAGATATTTTTTAATAATTCAGTTAATTGTTTTTGGGGTAATTTTGTATTCATAAA
>JBEPVU010000183.1:0-4735 GCA_041690855.1 Gammaproteobacteria bacterium
GTATAAGAGACAGGATATACACTGAAAATAAAGCAGCGTTTTGTCAACAATTACAAAAACATACTGGTGATAAACTTACCGCTATTGATAGCTTGTTTAACAAACGTGAGCTGCAAGGTAATGATAAAGAATCTTCCGATTATATAAGACTGTTAGAAAAAGCCATTGCTCGCCAGATTGAACGATCACAGCAAAAGGTGAGTGATGAGGCCAAGACACCGGCTATGTTAGCTAAAGAAGCGGTGTGTTACGCGCTATCGCATTTAACCGAGAAGGAAGCCGCGTTTGAACATAAGGAAGTGTTAAGGACAGCATTAGGACGAGTATTAGGTGATGTCGATGCACAGACATTGCAGATAGCTGTAGAAGATGCTGAAAGAAAGGGTGAATTGGTGCGCGGTCTTTATTCTAGCAATGGTACTCGCTGGACAACACGGGAAGGCATTGAAATTGAGCGGCAAATTTTACAGCTGGCAAAAAAAGATCTTGGCCAAGTATCGCCTATTGCAGATATCACTGTCATAGAAAAGCATATTGCTGAACGACAGCCGAAGGCTGAACATGCCGAGGCCATTCGCGCCATTTGTGGCCATACTGATAGACATCTTATCGTTCAAGGTTATGCGGGTACTGGCAAAACAACGATGTTGATGCATGTCGAGCCTATATTACGTGATGTAGAGGCTGTTTTAGAAAAACAAGGCTATAAACTTCTTTGTTTAGCGCCGACCCATGTTGCTGTAAAAGAACTAAAAGCGCGTGGATTAGAAGCTCAAACTTTAGATAGTTTTCTTATCTCACAACAAAGAATCAACCCTCTTAGTTTCGATAAACTCGTACTCGCCGTTGATGAAAGCTCGATGGCTTCTAACAAGCAAATGCTAGCCTTATTGACTATCGTACAAGATAAAAATATGCGCGGTATTTATATTGGCGATAGATATCAGCACCCTGCCATTGAAGCGGGCAAGCCTCATGTGCTTTTGCAAAATACCATTAAAACGATTTATTTAACGGATATTGAGCGACAAAAAGAACCTTTACTTAAAAAAGCAGTGAGAGAAAGCTATCAAGGACAGTTTGCAGACGCGTTTAACACATTGAAAGATAAAATTGTAGAAATAGGCACTGAAATAGTGGATGGCAAGCCTATTGATAATCGGGAGAAACGTTTAGAGGTCATAAGCAAAAACTATTTGTCACTTACGCCTGAACAGCGGGCGCAAGTTCTCATCATTTGTGCAGGTAATGAAGATCGTATTCAGCAAAATGTAATGATTCGGGAAGAATTAAAAGAACGTGGAGAACTTTTTGGGCCGACATTAGAGGCTTCCATTTTAGTGACAGAAAATTTAAGTGAAACTGAAAAAAGCCACGCTAATAATTATAAGCCCGGCCAAATTATCCGTTTTGGATTTTCTCAGCCCGAATTAGGAATTGCTAAAGGAGATTATCTGACAGTCAAAGAGATTTATAAAAAGGAAAATTATTTAGCGCTGACCAAAAATGATAGTCAGCAAATCACTTGGCAACCAATGGTACAAAAAAAATTGCAACGAGTCGGTGTAGAAGTCTATCAGGAACATAAGCGCGAAATTATGGCAGGTGACTTAATTCGCTGGACACGTTCAGATAAAAATTTAGGCTTACTTAGTCCGGAAATGGCTAAAGTAGAAGCTATCGATAAAGGTCTTTTATTGATGCGAACTATTGAAGCCACTCAACAGGGAGTTAGTCTTTCTAAGGAGATTTTAGTCATACCTGCACATGAAAAGAAATATCAACACTGGGATCATGCTTATGCAATGACAGGCTACAGTTCGCAAGGAAAGACAATTAAAAAGACCTTAATCAATTTTGAAAGTTATCGGACTAATTTGATGCACCAAGCGGCTTTTATCGTAGCGTTGACCCGCGCAGAATATGACATAACGCTTTATACTAATAATAAAGCTGCATTATTAGGACAAATTAAATCGCATGATGGTCAAAAAACCAGTGCCTTAGAAACTATTGGCGAATGGCAAGATACTAAGAGTAATAGATCAAATGCTTTAAGGGGTGTTCCTCAAAAAGCGGCTACCGGAAAACAATCTTTAAAATCCAATGAGCAATTAGAAAATAGACATGATACGGTCGATGATTCATTACAAAAAAATCTGGGTACTATTAAATCAACAAAGCCCTTTATTGATGCCATAAGTGTGACACGTCAGTTGCATGAAAATGCAGAACTTGTGGTTGAGCGCCTATTAGGCGACCCGAAAGAACGGAGTGCGCAACAATATCGCTATGGCAGTAAAAAAGGGAGTTTGATCGTAACGTTGCATGGCGAAAAGCGAGGACTTTGGCATGATCACCAAACAGGAGAGGGCGGCAATCTTTTACATTTAGTAGCCAAACAATCAAATCTTGATTTAAAAAATAAAGATGATTTTAAAAAGGCCTTAGAACAAGCTGTTCATGTATTAGGCACACAGGCACCCATTTTATCAAAAGCAGCAAGAGAAGAAGCGCTCAGTGAGGAAAAATCCAATGCACTGACAGAGCCAAAAAAACTATCACCAGAACAACAGCGCAGCATTAATTATGCGCGTCAGCTTGCTAAAGAGGCTTTGCCTATCAAAGGTACTCTCGCTGAAAAATATTTATCTGAACATCGTGGTATAGCGCTTGAGAATTTTCCTGAAAGTTTTCGCTATCATCCTGGTATATACTCTAAAATTAATGAGGCCATAAAACCTGCGCTTATTGTTATTGCCCAAGATGAAAAAGGTAAAACACAGGCAGTCCAAGCTATATTCTTAGATGAAAAAACAGCTAATAAAGCTCAATTAAAAGTTCCTAAACAAACATGGGGTGTACTCTCTACAGGCGTGACAGTTAACATAAGCAAAGATAAAAATTCTTCTAGTCCGACCTATTTAGCTGAAGGACCAGAAACAGGCTTAAGCATCTATCAAGCGGTACCCAATGCGCGTATTAAAATTGCGCTCAGCCAATCAAATTTTAAGAACGTTGATCCTCAGTCAATAGGTAAAGATATTATCCTTTGTCTTGATAATGATGGTGAGAATCTTGACTCAGAAAAGTTGATTAACTTTGCTGCACAGCGGTTGAAAAATTATGGCAAACAGGTTTGGTTAGCCAAGCCTGATAGGGTAAAAACGGACTATAATGATTTACTTAAAATGGAAGGTCAGAAAGCTGTAAAGTTGAATTTAGAACAGGCGAAACTGTATGCCTCTGAGGCGCATAAAAACACACAAACTATTACGCTAAAAGAGGCAAAGCTTAACGATAAAGAAGCTGATAGATTATCGGAAAATCAACTCGATAGCTATTACAAACAATTGGGTGAAAAGAGCAATAAAGTTGACCTTAATAAAGCGATTAATGCCTCTGGTAAATCATTAAGTGATAAAACGTTGCAAAATTTATCTTCAACAACAGAAGAAAAAGCGTATGCTATAACCTCTGCAATCAACCGATATCAACGTGAGTCAAGCGCAGTCACTGGGCAGTCTAGCGTTAAAAATACGCGCATTAAACCTGAAATGACTAGCGAATCTGCTAAAACAAAAATCCCTGATAAAACCCTTGATAGAGAACCAGATTTGTAATAACATTTGAAAAGCACCTACTCGTTAAGTTAAGACTTTTTAAATACTGGGTTAAATTTAAAATAGGGCAGTAAAGTTTCGTCATTTAATATTAGCTTTTTTTTCACTTTTTGCGGACTTGGCCTTTACAAATCAGGCTTATTTTATGGTATTCTAATTCTGCTGGCTCAAAAGGCCAGTCCTTTCTTAAAAAAATCACGTTATCTACAAGGGACTTCGCTAATTTGTATTTTTAAGGAGCCTTTACGCACGTAAAGGCCTTATAAGCTTTTTTACAAACAGGAAGTAAATCACCATGCTAATCGGTCGTTCTACTCAACATATTTTGCAAATGTTGAAAGACCCACAAGGCATTGAATATAATGCTAGGGCTAACCAACCTCATTTTTTGCAATCATCTGTAATAATAGCAGATAACCTTGTAATAGAAGGGCCATTACAAGAACCTGTGCAAAGATCAACGTTAGCGCTTGAAGCTATTCTGAAACAGGCAAGACAATTTGAAGGACAAGGATCATGATGCTAGCAGAATTAATTACACCAACGACTGTAGTAAAAGCAGCGCAGTTCATTTTAGCGCTGGAGCTTTTTGCTATTCAAGAAAAGCATTATCCTGATTTAAATGCTGCTCGTTATTGGCTGCAAGACAGCCTAGAGCATTATTTGCAACCACGGGTAGGATCTTCTTTACACAGCTTTTCTCGAATTGAATATCTGGAATATTCATTAAAAAATTTATTAGAAGCCGTAAAATGTTTACTACCTTGTTTAAAAGAGGAAGCACAACAGCAGTTGCAACACTTGCTATTGAGTGAAAGAACGGAGCAACCTGAAAAGCAGTATGCCTAATAACTGATAGTATGGTGTGGCTAGGAATGGGTTGAAAACCGTAGTAATGGGTATTACTACGGTTTTAATCCTTAGATCATGACCTATTGTTTTTAAGGCCATTGAGCAAACAATTGAGTAAATGGCATACGAAAGATTTCCTTTCAAAAAAAATATTTTTTCCAATTAAAAATTAGGTAATTCTTCCCATGTGATTTACTCAAGTTTCGGGAGTGTCATTTAAAGTGTGTAAATAGCCATAATCGGATATTCTTATTTTAATC
>JBEPVU010000184.1:0-4730 GCA_041690855.1 Gammaproteobacteria bacterium
CAAATACAGGGCTATATAGCTAATTTTACAGATATTGCTCCAAATGACGTTTATATAAAGCAAAACGCTACGCTAGCAAGTGAAAAATTTCAGTACTTAGTTAGCGAAGAACGAAAGAAAGGAGACATACCTCCTGTAGTACTAATATTATATGCTAATCTATTAGAAATAGAACTGGATATAGATACCAGTCGCTATATGCAAGCTGAGTTTAACCTAGCACAGCAAAGTAAATACGAACTTATTATACGGTGTTATAGCGAAGCAGCAAAAAAACTACCTCGCGCACAAGCATTATTATGCTGTTTTTTATATAAGCATCCCAAAGAACAACAAAACGAAAATCGCTTCCAGAAAATATTATATACAACACTAATGGCTAATCTTGATCCTGCTGCGATCGCTCTTGAGCACTTACTGACCGGTGAACAAACTACATTATTAAAAGAAGCCGCTGAAATCGATCCTTACGCAAAATTTGTATATATTGCTCTGTTTTTTAATAAAAAAGTGGCGACAGCAAGATCAAAAAATAATATCGCTTTTACTCATCTTGAATTAACAGAAATAATATCTCATTTGAAAAACGCCATTAAACTTATCGGCTTGCCACAGGCAATCAGTAAACTTTGCCGTGTATTATTACTGCATTTTAAAGAACTAACTGTTGGCAACCTCTTGGAAACTATTTGTATTGCTTCCGGACAAAATGATCCTGAGGCAGGATTAATTCAAGCAGAACAAATTTTTAACTTAAATAGCTATAATGCCTCTTTGATCGATGATGCGACATTAGTAAATCTTTACAATTACGCATTTAGCGCCTGGCGCCGTAGTCCAGAAGGTATTCCAGAAGAATTTCTAGCCCAGCAAATTGTAAATTATATAGAGAGTAATTTTCCTAAGCCAATACTAAATCCATCAATGGCTGTTAAAAGAACTGTGCAAGATAAATTTTTTCAAAATAAGCAATTTTCCATATTATGGACTTTTGACTCATCAGCTAATTCTATATTAAATACCCATCAATTATCTACAAATAAAGGAATTATAGAATATGATGAAATTTTCACTCCTGGCGGCGGAGATTGCTTCTTTTTTTGTATCGTGAAAAACCGCTTTGATACTATCAAAAATGTGCTAGATAATCTGACAAAAAAACCTCTATATTTAAATTATATTGCGGATGAACTTTATAATAATTTTATGATTAATCCGCAAGACGTGCAAAAAGATATTGCAAGCGCTCTAAACACCCCAGAACTGCAACAAGAATTTTCAGCTTTTATTGCTTTATATCAGGATGAAAAACTTGATTTCTCAGAGGTTGCTGAGGCACTTAAAACATTCTTCAAACAGGTTCCTATTGCTCTGGCCTATATTTCGAAACACTACCAAGCGCCAAGCAATAATTGGATTACTTATCACCGTGATGGCTCGCAATCAATTGTAGACGTAATTTCAGATATCTCTGGTAAAAAAATTATCATCTATCAAAAAGACGAACACGGATTAGAAAAAGTTTACGAAACATTTCCTTCGCAAGGTAAAGCTATTGTTGAATTAATACACACTGATTTTTCAGGTTTGGGTGGGACGCTTAATCATTTTAATCTCTTACAACAGCGAACTGCGCTTAATTCTGTCAATCAAAATAATTCATTCCCACAAACATCTGTTGAAACAGGGCAAATTTATCAATTTCATAAATCCGTAACAAATAATGATAATAAAAGAGAAATTTTAACTGAGGAAGAAGAATTGGCGTTAGCAATAGCTTTATCTAATAGTAGTGATAATCAACTAAAATTTCCGAACTCTTAACTAAGGGAATAACAAAATATTAAACGCCCGTATTCCGCCTGGCCGCCGCCATAATATCCTGCTGCTGCGCAGGCGTTAATTTCGGCCAGGCTCTTAATAAAGTGCGGCCTGCGTTGCGTTCTTTCATCACTTTCTGGTGGATTTCCCATGGCCATTCGCCATTGAGATATAAGCCTAATATAAACGCCATAAATAACGTTAGCATAAAAGCCATAATTAGATTTTTGCGATGAAATGTTTTTATGTAACCGCCAAGCTGCTGCAAGGCGTTGGTGGAAGTGTTTTTTATTTCGTGACAACTTTGCTGCGTTACTTGCTTAAATTCAGTGGCTGGAAAAGAGTGTGCGATACTGTCTACACGCGTTAATGCTTGCGTGGCCAAGATATCTAAGCGTGCGCCTGTTTCTGTAATGGACAGCTTAATGTCATCACCTATATTTTTTAACGCTGCCAGACTATTTTGCGCTTCTTCTTTGGCTTGCTTAATAGCCATCCGACCACGCGCAGCGCCTTCTGCTGTCATAAAATTAGCAAATACTTCCAGAGAACGCTGAATTTCAGTTAATTGATTCATTAATTGCTGGCTGGCGCCTGTTAACTTTTGTTCTAAAGCAAATTCACGCGCTCTTAATTTTTCCTGTAACGTTTCGTAAATCGCATTAAAATCGGCGACTTCATGCAAAATATCGCTAAATTGTTCTTCATCTTTTTTGTTCATACCTGTTATCCAATGTCGTCCATAATTTGCTGTTTATCTAATTGCGTTAATTGCGGCCAGGCTGATAAGACAGCTTGTCCTGCCAATCGCTGTTTCACCACTGTTTGATGCGCTTCCCATGGCCATTCATCATCAATATATAAACTCACTAATAATGTTACGACTAAACTTAATAAAAACACTAAGCCTAAATTTTTCCAGTGAAACCATTTAACAATATTTTCCACCTTAGTCGTTGTAGTCTGCGCAAACGTTTTTACTGCAGTGATGCTATCATCGACTAGTTGTTGCAACTCGCCTACCCGCAATCCTTGCAACGTATTAGTTATATTTTTTGTAATTTGCTGTGTGGTGCGTTCAACACGCGCATGAACAGCTTGCGTGGTTTTTTTTAATTCAGTGCTGGTTTCCTGCAACAATATAGTTTGCTGTTTAGCTTCTGCGCTCACCAACGCTATTGTTTGTTGCCATTCCTGCTGAGCGAATGATTGTAGTGTGCGATTAAATTGAGCAATGACTTGCTGCACTTGCTGTAATTGTTTATCTAACATCTGCTCTGCGGTTGTTAATTTTTCATCGATAGCTTTTTCCCAGATTTCAAGATGTTGCTTCATAGCAGCAGCAGATTTTATTAACTGGGTTACCTCTGCGGGAACAGCATCTTCAGTTTGCGCTTTTTCTTGAAAATTGACGATAGTTGATTTCGGTTCCATGGCATTAACCTCTGCTCTTGTTAACTGTAACAAAAACTATTTTTTTAGTGTTTAGTGTGGGGAATTATTTTAATAAAGTTTTCTTGAATTAGCAAACTTTATAAGATTATTTATTATTCCTTGAAGGAGTTAAATAACCAGATAATGACACCCATGGTAATAGCACTGTCAGCAATATTAAATGTAGCAAAATACCAGAAATTTATATGCAGGCTAATAAAATCGATTACATAGCCAAGCACAGCCCGATCATATAAATTACCGAGCGCACCGCCTAATATTAAAGCTAATGCGCAAGCAGTTAAATTTTTCTCACGCGGCAATTGCTTAAGCGTGCGCAAAATAATAATGCTGATAACTACAGCAATTAACATAAACAACCAACGCTGCCAACCTAATGCATCATGTAAAAAACCAAATGCTGCGCCTGCATTATGCATAAAGGTTAAATTAAATACGGGTAGAATTTCGACAGGTTGATTCAACGTTAAATAATGACTGATCAATGCTTTGCTCAGTTGATCGAAAAAAATAATAATAACACTGAGCCATAGCCAGCGAAGTTGGGTTTTAAATTTAGTTAACATAGTATTACTCATGCGTAGTTTCTTGTTTCGCCATTACCCGTGACATTTTCCACACAACGCCCACAAATTTCTGGATGTTCTGCATAGCTACCTACATCGGCGCGGCGGTGCCAGCAGCGAGAACATTTTGTATGCGATGAGGGTGTAACGTTAATCCATAATGTTTGATCAACTTCTGCGTATTTTACCTGCGCAGTAATTGCCGTATCTGGTATTGTTTTATTGATATGAATATCAGCACGCGAAGTAATTAATACAAAACGCAATTCATTGCTCAATAAAGCAAGCTGCTTATAAAATGCAGAGGAGACATCGCCATTAAAATAAATATCGACTTCCGCTTCCAGATTGGCGCCGACTTTACCTTCATTGCGTTGTTTTTCAATTTCTTTATTAACAGTTTCGCGGACTGCCAGCAAAGCTGGCAATACTGTTTCCCAATCCTGTTGATAATTAATCGCCATCATAGGAAATTCGTAACCGTTATTTAAAAATACGGATGCTTCATGTTTGCCTGGCAAATACCGCCAAATTTCTTCCGCGGTAAAACTTAAGATCGGCGCAAACCAACGCACCATCGCTTCGGCAATATGATACAGCGCCGTTTGCGCAGAACGGCGACCACGGCTATTTTTCTGCATGGTGTATTGACGATCTTTAATAATATCCAGATAAAATCCACCTAAATTCACAATGCAGAAATTATGCAATTTGTGATAAATTAAATGAAATTGATAATCGTCATACGCCTGTTTAATTTCACCCTGCAATTCACGCGCACGTAATAGCATCCATTGATCCAGCGATAACATTTCATTAAATGGCACTACATGTTGCGCAGGATCAAAATCGTGCAGGTTAGCTAATAAAAAGCGCATGGTGTTGCGA
>JBEPVU010000185.1:0-4713 GCA_041690855.1 Gammaproteobacteria bacterium
CTATCATTGGTGGATTACGGCCTGCGGCCTAATCCACCCTACAATAAATACTCAAAAGCTTAAAGAAAAAGCCTAATAAAAATGACATAAAAAAATAAGTAATAATGTTAATGTTAATGTTAGACTAAAAACATTACGGAGGAAAAAATGAAAAAAATTTTATTTATTTTGCTATTTTTTATTAGCCTAAACAGCTATGCTCTTACCTGTGGTCGTGTTTTTAACTTTAAAATCGTAGCGCCACCAGAAGTAAGTATTTCTGGTACGTTCGCAGCCCATGGTTTTGGTATCTACAAAACAAGTCCTCTATCATTCAGCATTTATCAGAATGGTGATACCTGTGATGCTTCCCAAGCAGAAGCTAAAGTTCATATTAAAAACCTTTCAAATGGCGCTTCCGACTTAACGTTTAAAAATGCTGTGGATGGCGCTAAAGATATTCAAGAGGTAAAAATTGTTGCTGTCACTAATTCTGGAGACTTACAATTTAAAAATATGCTACAAGAGCCTGGTAACACTTATAAATTATCTTTTGTTGCCGCACTTCATAAAACCAAATAATAAAATAAATTGATAATTCTCCTATCTCACCAAGTTAGGAGAGCAGAACACGCCAAAGCAAGTCAAGTTGTAGGAAGCTTCTCTTGCGTAGGCAATTCTTATAGAATACCGCTCGGGTAAACAGTCTGTTAACTCACATTTTCAGGTACGAGCGGTATATGCAAAAAAAAGTCCTCTTCATCAGCGCTTTAATAATCCTCATCATTAGTATCTTTTTTTATACCCATTCCAATCCGCTCAAGAATAAAGATAAGCCCCAAACCATTACAGTCAGCGCGCAACCTGTCAGACAGAAAAATGTAACGGCTTATCTCGATACTATCGGCACGGTCGAGGCTTATGCCACTGTTAACCTTACCTCATTAGTGGATGGGGAAATTTTAAAAATAGATTTCACGGAAGGCCAGACGGTGCGGCAAAGACAATTATTATTTGTGATTGATCCGCGGCCGTTTCAAATTCAATTACAGCAGGCGCAGGCTAACGTAGCCAAAGATCAGGCACAATTAAAAAACGCGCAGCTTATTTTGCAGCGTTACGCGAAATTAATTAAGCAAGGTTACGTGGCGCAACAGGATTATGATCAAAACCGCGCAAACGCCGATGCCCTGGCCGCTACCGTAAAAGCCGATGAAGCCGCCATTGCTAATGCGCAACTGCAGCTAAGTTATACACAAATCACTGCACCAATCAGCGGTCGCACCGGCGCAGCGTTAGTGACAGTGGGTAATTTAATTAAAACGGCGGCCAACACCTCGTTAGTTACTATTAATCAAATTCAACCGATTTATGTTACTTTTACTGCGCCGCAACACTATCTACATCTCATTCAAACCGCGCAGACAGCAGCGCCGTTAACCATTACAGCGCATATCGAAAAAAGCGCTATCAACGAACAAGGCCAGCTGACTTTTATTAATAATGCCATTGATACCACCACTGGCACTATTCAATTAAAAGCCACGTTTGCTAACACCGATCAATTATTATGGCCAGGACAATTTGTTAAAGTCCGCTTACCGCTGCATCAATTAAACAATGCTTTGATAGTACCCAATCAGGCCGTACAGGTTGGCCAGCAAGGCACCTATGTTTTTGCTGTGCGTAATCATCAGGCATTTATACAGCCTGTAAAAACCGGCGTGCAAGTGCAGGAAGGCACCGTCATTGAAACAGGTTTAAAGCCAGGCGATATAGTCGTAACAGACGGGCAATTTTTATTAACGGACGGCGCATCCGTTAACATTGAGAACCTTAAATGAATATCTGCGAACCCTTTATCCGCCGGCCGGTGATGACAACGCTGGTGATGGTCGGTTTTTTATTAGCTGGCCTACTCGGCTATTATCAATTACCGATTAGCAATTTACCCACCGTTGATTTTCCAACCATTGTCGTCACCGCTAATTTACCTGGCGCCAGCCCAACCACCATGGCGAACTCAATTGCTACGCCACTCGAACAACAATTTTCTACCATTGCCGGCATCGACTCCATGACCTCGAGCAGTTCATTAGGCTCTGCAAACATTACGCTGCAATTTGACCTAAACCGCAATATTGATGGCGCGGCGCAAGATGTGCAATCCGCTATCGCCGCCGTAAGCAAACGTTTACCCACTGCCATGCCTTCGCAACCTACTTACCGCAAAGTGAATCCTGCCGAACAACCCATTCTTTATATTGCCTTAAGTTCCGATTCTTTGCCTTTATCGGAAGTCGATAAATATGCTGAAAACGAATTAGCGCAACGTATCTCCATGATCACAGGGGTAGCGCAGGTAGAAGTCTATGGTTCCCAGAAATATGCCGTGCGGCTGCAATTAAATCCTGCGCAATTAGCCACGCGCGGCATCAGCATAGAAGACGTTGTGCAGGCGGTCAGTAGCAATAATGCTAATTTACCCACCGGCACTTTAAGTGGCAGACAGCAGAATATGCCGATTCAAGCGGATGGCCAATTAATGCAGGCAGACGCTTATCAAGATTTAATCGTCGCGTATCGTAACGGTGCACCCGTGCATTTACAAGAATTAGGCCACATCACTGACAGCGTTCAAAATGATAAAGTCGCCAGTTGGTTTAATACTTCCCGCGCTATTGTATTAGCGGTACAACGCCAGCCGGGCACTAACACCATTGAAATTGTCAATAATATTAAAAGACTATTGCCCGGCTTTCAGCAGCAATTACCGGCGGCGGTTAAATTACAAGTGATTTTCGATCGCTCTATTTCCGTGCGCGCTTCCGTCAATGAGGTCAAACAGGCTTTATTGTTAGCAGCCATTTTAGTGGTACTGGTGATTTTTTTATTTTTACGCAATTTATCCGCCACGATTATTCCCAGTATCGCTTTGCCTTTTTCTATCATCACTACTTTTGGCGTTATGTCGTTACTGAATTTTAATTTAGATATTATTTCATTGATGGCGCTAACATTAGTGGTAGGTTTTGTCGTTGATGATGCTATCGTAATGCTGGAAAATATCAGCAGGCATCTTGAAAAAGGTTTATCGCCGCTGCAGGCGGCATTGCTGGGTTCAAAAGAAATTGGCTTTACCATTCTTTCCATGACGCTATCGTTAATCGCCGTCTTTATTCCCATTATTTTTATGGGCGGTTTATTAGGCCGGCTGTTTCATGAACTTGCTTTAACCGCCAGCGCCGCAATTTTCATCTCCGGTGTGGTTTCTATTACCTTAACGCCCATGCTGTGCAGCCGTTTTTTAAAAGCGCGTCAGCACGATCAGCAAAATAAAGTATTACAAAAATCGGAAGTATTATTTCAAAAATTATTAGCGGCTTATGATCAGAGTTTACAATGGGCGTTACAACATTCACGGGTTATTTTCAGTTTATTTGGCGCCAGCATCGTCATGACCATTTTGCTTTTTTATTTAATCCCGAAAGGCTTTTTACCCAGTCAGGACATTGATCAGATCTTCGCTTATACAGAAGCCGACCCCAGTATTTCCATGCAGAATATGGTGCAGCGCCAGCAGGCGGCCGCTGCGATTGTACGCGAGAACCCTAATGTAGTATCTGTTATGTCCAGCGTAGGCGCTGGTGGCGTGAACGCTGCACTTAACAGTGGCCGTATGTTTATCCATTTGAAACCGCAAGATAAACGTTCAGCCAATGCGGAAGCAGTGATTCAGCAACTCAAACCTAAGCTTGCGCATATTCCTGGCATACGCATTTATTTACAAAACATGGCTGCGTTAACGATTGGCGGCCGCGCCAGCAAAAGCACTTATCAATATTCATTGCAGGATAGTAATTTTGCCGAATTAAATGAATGGACAGCGCGCTTGCAAGAACGCCTAGCAAAATTACCGCAGTTGCAGGATGTTACTAATGATTTACAACTCACTACGCCACAGATTGTAGTCGACATTGATCGTAATAAAGCGGCTACTTTAGGCATTAACATGCAAGCCATTCAACAGACGTTAGGTTACGCGTTTGGCACGCAACAGATTTCAAGTATTTATACGGATACGGACACGTATCAGGTTATTCTTGAACTGGTACCCGCTTATCAACAGGATGTCAGTGCGTTGTCGCAATTATATGTAAAATCGAGTACGGGCGCGTTAGTGCCTTTATCCGCCGTTGCACATTTCAGCTTGGGCAATACACCCATTACAATTAATCATCAAAACCAATTACCTTCTGCCACGCTGTCATTTAATCTCACAGCGAATGAATCACTCAGCACGGCGGTAGCGGCTATTAATAAAGTTAAAAATGAATTAAATCCGCCTGCCACCTTACAAGCTAGCTTTGCGGGTACGGCGCAAAGTTTTCAATCTTCTCAGCAAGGTATGGCAATATTATTAATCGCAGCGATATTAGTAATTTATTTAATTTTAGGAATTTTATACGAAAGCTTTATTCATCCTTTAACTATATTATCCGGCCTGCCCGCCGCCGCCATGGGTGCTCTGCTAACGTTGCTATTATTTAATGTCGATTTAAATCTTTACTCGTTTATCGGCATTATTATGCTAGTGGGAATCGTGAAAAAAAATGCGATTATGATGATCGATTTTGCGCTAACGGCGCAACGCGAAAATAAATTGCCGCCACGCGAAGCTATTTACCAAGCCTGCTTAATCCGTTTCCGCCCGATTATGATGACGACTATGGC
>JBEPVU010000186.1:0-4684 GCA_041690855.1 Gammaproteobacteria bacterium
GAGTTTTTCTGCGCACAAGTTATATGGGCCTAAAGGCGTGGGCGCTTTGTATATTAATCAACAACGCGAGGTAAAATTACAATCTTTATTCAAAGGCGGTAGACAGGAGCAGGGTTTGCGGCCGGGTACCTTGGCGACACATCAGATTGTCGGCATGGGCGCAGCGTTTGCGCTCGCGCAGCAGGAATTTGTTGCAGATAATGCGCGTATTGCGCATTTAAGTGAGTGTTTATGGCAGGGCATTAATCAGGTGGGTGAGGTATACTTAAATGGTGATGCCGTTGCGCGGGCGCCGTCTATTTTAAATGTGGCGTTTGCGGGAGTGGAGGCGAAAACGTTGTTGCCGGCGTTGAAGGATATGGCGGTTGCAACGGGATCGGCCTGCCATGAAGGGAGTGGTGCGAGTTCGCATGTGTTGCGGGGGATTGGGTTGGAGGCTCGTTTATTGAATAGTTCGATTCGGTTTTCGTTGGGGCGGTTTACTACGCAGGAAGAAATTAATTTTGTAGTTGAGAAGATTTGTGGTGCGGTGAGAATATTACGTAAGCTATAGAATATCCTGAACGCAATTTTAAAGTGCGGGCAGGATATAGTCTAATGAATAATAGTTTCAGAGGTTTATATGAATAATAAAATTCAAGCAGATAATTCAGTGAATGTTTTTGATCCTTCATTGCATTTAAAACCCCTTACGTTAACGGCGGCGGCGGTGGTGTATGTGAGGAAAAAATTAGCGGAGCGGGGCAAGGGGATGGGGTTGCGGTTGGGTGTGAAGAAGGCGGGGTGTTCGGGATTGGAATATGTGGTGGATTATGTGGACGTGCAAGCGGAAAATGATGTGGTTTTTGCAGTTGAAAAAGATTTGGCGGTTTTTGTGGATAAAGAATGTTTGTTGTATTTGAATGGTACGGAAATTGATTATGTGCAAAAAGGTATTATGGGCGGTGAGTTAAAGTTCAATAATCCTAATGCTAAAGTAAGTTGTGGATGTGGGGAGAGTTTTAATATAAAAAATTAACTACTTCAGATCATCCCCCCAAGGTGCAAATTCTTCCCATATCTCTGAATGTACAAAGGGTGGCAAGCGCGACATGTCAGTGTGAGGTGTTGAAATGTTTAAAAGAAAAGGTTCTTCCGCAACTGCATTAATTTCACCGGAAAGCTTAAACATCTCTTGCTGTTGCTTAAGAGACTGCATTTTTATTTCAAGCTTTTTCTTGAGGTGTTGGGTAAATTGCTCTAATTTAATCTGACGTATATCCAGTATATTAGTATTCTCATTTTTACATTCATTTTTTATAGCATCAATTAATTTTTTTAAAGCGTTAAAGACCGAAAGCAGCGTATCGTTATTTTCTAAATTAATATCGGTATCAATAGTGGCTAGTGAATTCAGTGCCTGGAAGAGAAATGAATTATCCTTGTCTGGATAATAGCGCTGTAGACGGATGAGAAACGTTTCCGAATGATCAGGATCGATTGAAATAAGCTTATTTTTTAGGGTGAATAAAATTTGTTTTAGATCATTTAGCTCATTGTCTTTTTGCTGAGCCAGGTTATTAAGATTAACCAGCTTTTTTATAAGACTGAAAAAAACTTGCCTGAAAGCTGCTATCTCATTTGTTTCATCCATCTGTTGAGAAGCATTAGGGTTAGGCTGACTAAGTATGGTGAGTCTAATGTAAAACCAATAAAATTCATCAAGATTAGGGGGAGTTTCAGCGTTATTAGTCACCTTGAAAAAACTAGCCACCATATGATTTATACCTATTATAATAGGTTAAATAATAACAAAATTAAGCAATTTTGTAAAGTATTCTGAGTTTTTGAAGTTTTTTATTTCTCTCTGAGTAGGGTGGATTAGGCCGCAGGCCGTAATCCACCGTTTTAATAGGCAATCATTAAAAATTCAAAACTTCAGCGGGATGGGTATATATTAATGTTTTCAGTAAATTAATCTGTGCAGTCGAATCATTTAGCGCAGGAATATAATGAAATTCTTCACCGCCTGCCTGCAAAAATAATTCCCGATTTAATTGATTAATTTCTTCCAGTGTTTCCAGACAATCTACCGCAAAACCTGGACAAATTACGCTGACGTTTTTAATGCCTTGTGTCGGCAGTGATTTTAATGTGATATCGCAATAGGGTTGCAGCCATTGCGCACGGCCGAAGCGGGATTGAAATACTACCGACCATTTTTCTGGCGGTAATTGTAATTGTGCGGCGACTAATGTGGCGGTAGTCTGGCATTGTTGCTGATAAGGATCGCCTAAGTTAATGCAACGCTGCGGCAGGCCGTGAAAAGAAAATAATAAAAGTTGTTGTTCGCCGTGTTGTTGCCAATGCTGGCGGATGCTATCGGCAATAGCTGTAATATAAGCAGGACAGTCATAATAGTGCGTTAACATTTGTAGGGCGGGAATAACACGCCATGTTTTTAAAACGGCAGCGACCGCATCAAATACCGAAGCTGTAGTAGCAGCCGAATATTGCGGAAATAAAGGCAATACTAAAATTTTACTGCAATCGGCTTTTTGTAATGTTTCTAATGCCTGCTGGATGGAAGGCTTGCCATACCGCATACCTAACACTACTTGCAGGGATTGCGATGATTCCTGCGAGAGTTGTTGTTGCAACGCAGTCACTATGTTTTTTGAGTTAATCAATAAAGGCGAACCAGCAGGCGTCCAGATTTTTTGATAGAGTTTTGCCGAACGTTTAGGCCGCAGCCGCAGAACAATGCCGTGTAAAATCAACCACCAGAGCGGTTTTGGAATTTCAACCACGCGAGTATCACTTAAAAACTCCGCTAAATAAGGTCTTAAAGCCCGCGCCGTGGGTGCATCGGGCGTACCTAAATTAGTAATTAATACGCCGATACGGTTACTCATGTTCTTAAACCGGTGCCTTTCTTTAATAGATATAAATTCCATATCAGTAGAGCGACACTGCAACTGATTAAAATAGTAAATGCAATACTAATAGGAATATCGCTGATGCCGATAATACCGTAACGAAAAGTATTGACCATATATAAAATAGGATTGCAGAGCGATAAGCTATGCCAGATCGGTGGCAACAGTGCGATGGGATAAAATATACCACCTAAATAATTCAGCGGCGTTAAAATAAAGGTGGGAATAAAAGCGGTATCGTCAAATTTTTTGGCAAAGAGCGCATTTAAAAAACCAGCCAGCGAAAATAATAAAGCCGACAGAAAAATAACTGTAAACGTTATGACAATATTGTGAATATGTAAATGTGTAAACAATAGTGCCGTCAGTGTTACGAGTATGCCGACTAGAATACCGCGTGTGATACCTGCGGCGACAAATCCTCCTAGAATAATATAATTCGGAATAGGTGCGACTAATATTTCTTCAATACTTTTTGAAAAACGCATCATATACACTGAGAAAACTGTGTTCATATAAGCATTATTGATAATGCCCATCATAATTAACCCCGGCGCTATATATTGTAGATAATTAACGCCATGAATTAATCCCAGCTTGGGGCCTAATATATGGCCGAAAATAGCAAAATAAAGTATGGTAGTGATAACCGGCGGTAATAAAGTCTGGCTCCAGGTGCGCAGAAAGCGGACGGTTTCTTTACGGAAGATGGTTAAAAATGCGATAAAAAATGTGTTCATGCAGTTTCACTATTAGTATTCGTTAATCTTAAAAATAATTCTTCCAGACGATTAGCTTTATTACGCATGCCGTTAATCGTAATATTTTGCTGCGTTAATAAAGTAAATACCTCATTCAAGGTCTGTCCTTTTTCAATATCCACTTCTAGCGTGATTTCATCCATTAAGCGGTAAGTAAAGCCGGGTAATTGTAAGGTGGTAATAGGTGTGTTGAGATAAAATATAAACGTTTCAACATGTAATTTCGTTAAGATTTCTCGGATGCTGGTATTTTCTATAATAACGCCTTTATCAATAATAGCGATATTTTTGCATAGCATTTCAGCTTCTTCCAGATAGTGCGTGGTTAAAATAATCGTAGTGCCTTGTTCATTGATGATGCGCAGAAAATTCCATAATTGACGCCGCAATTCAATATCTACGCCGGCGGTAGGTTCATCCAGAATTAATAATTTAGGTTTATGAATTAAAGCGCGGGCAATCATTAAACGCCGTTTCATGCCGCCGGAAAGCGACAACACGGGCTGGTTATATTTGTCCCATAAGCCTAATTCTTTTAAATAAAATTCGCTGCGTTCGCGGGCGATTTTGGCGGGTATGCCGTAATAACCCGCCTGATAAATAAGCACCTGCAGTACTTTCTCAAAAATATTAAAATTAATTTCCTGCGGCACCAGGCCGATAAATGCTTTGGCGGTTTCACTGTCTGTGGTTAAATCATGGCCGAATATTTTAATCGTGCCGCTGGTTTTTTTGACCAGTGATGTGATCAGCCCGATTGTGGTAGACTTGCCCGCGCCGTTGGGGCCGAGTAAAGCGAAAAAATCGCCTTGGTCAACAGTGAGATCGATGCCTTTTAAGGCATGGACTTTGTTGTTATACGTTTTAGTGAGTTGTGAAAGTTGTAGAGCATGCATGGGATTTAAAAAGTAATTTTGAATGAATTTTGAACCTGTGCCGGTTAGCCAGAGGCAAAGCCTTTTTGTAAACACGCTGTAAATACATCCCTGTACGCTCAAGTGCCGC
>JBEPVU010000187.1:0-4678 GCA_041690855.1 Gammaproteobacteria bacterium
AAGCCTTATATCGTTCTTATACAATTTACTGGTGAAAATCCCGCTGAAACGCTGGCTGCTTATATTCATCTTCCCCATTATTACCCAGCGGGACGTTTAGATAAAGACAGTGAAGGTTTACTAATTTTGACTAACGATGGTCAATTACAGCAAAAAATTGCTAATCCTCGTTTTAAATGTGAGAAAACTTATTGGGTACAAGTAGAAGGCGTTCCAAGTGAAACCTCTTTGTTTCAATTACGTAAAGGCGTTATGTTAAATGATGGTTTAACTCGCCCTGCTAAGGCTGTAATAATCAACGAACCGGCTATCTGGCCACGCACACCCCCTGTTCGCTTTCGCAAAAATATTCCTACTACCTGGCTGCAAATTAAAATTACTGAAGGTCGCAATCGCCAGGTGCGCCGCATGACGGCGGCTGTCGGCCACCCTACTCTACGCCTGGTTCGCGTTGCTATCGGATCCTGGCAACTGAATCAGTTACAGCCCGGCGAATGGCATTTCGCCGAAACAAATTTAATGGGTAAAGAATAGTTTATAATGCACAGGATTATCCGGACATGTTTGAATGCCGCACTCTAATATTGCTGATACAAGATTCGTTAAAATTAACAAAGTAACTGCTATAAATAAAAAGTGGGTCAAGTAACGCCAGCGGACATTGCTATGATGCGCTCTGCGATATTGCCGATCAACGCCCAGCATTAAAGTAGTAAAAATAACTATTAGCATTGATACTACAAAACACCAGGTATAAAGATGTAAGCCAAACACAGGATCACCGTAAGTTCCGCTGCCAGGTACCACATGCAAAGCAATCTGGCGCAATGCGACAAAGCCAGTATAGAGCGCACTGATTAATACAATCGCATAATGACTGGGACGCAAACCAAATCTTAAATTTAATAAAAATCCAAATGCTACGCCGAAAAAACCAATGCGCTGTAACAAACAAAGCGGACAAGGCAATTCATTTAAAACAACTTGTAATACAAAGGCAAGCAACAGCATCACAAGAATGCCGCTTAATTCTACGATATTTAAAATACGTTCACTGGTCGTCACCTTAAATGCAAACATACTGCTTCCTCCTGGATTATACGTTAAATTTGAATAGCGAGATGAGAAGTAACATGGTGTGCAAACCATGCTACAGCCAATAGCAATACGATTACAAAACAATAAATGGCTGGCCGCCTGACACCAGACCAGGCCAGAAGAACAGCGAATAGTAAAAGTAAAAATAGCAGCGCCATCATAAGCAATGTCTCCTTTGCATATTTATTTGTCGAAGATTTTTGTTATAATAAGCAGGTTGGCTTGGTTTGGCAACAAAGAAGGATTACAAAAAAACAAGGGGGATAATTTATGGAAAATGAACAGCATGATAATGGTCCCGCATTAAATAATCTTAAGCCTCCACCTCTTAGCAACAACACTAGAACTTTTTCATTCTTCAAGCAAAAGAAAATATCTACTGAAACTCCTCCTTCAACGCCTAATAGAACAAGCACTTTAGAAAATATTACTTACCCGCTCACCTTTGATGATCTAAATGCTATTGATGGTTTTAAAGGTCAAGTCAGTGCGCATGCTACATTACCTTTTACTTTAGAAGCTACAATAATAAAACATCAAAACTATATTGTTATAGATAAAAATTGCATGAGCCAATTATTTACTATTTCGAATATGAAAATTATTGCGGATCTTAAACATAAGAACATACTTTACATAATGGATTTAGTTAATTCTTTAGGTGACGCATACCAATTAGCGCAAAAAGGCAAATCTATTTCATTTGAAGATCATCAGTATAATTTAAAAATTATTGCTAATTTAATTATTAATTTAATCAATTTCAGCATAAAAAATTTTACTATCTTAAAAAACAATAAACAAAATTTTCTTACTATAAATTCACTAAATTATGATAAATTACCTGAAGCAATTAAAAATAATGCTGATTTAAAAAAAGATACCTACAATCAATACATAAAAAATATTAAAAAATTAGCCAAAGAAATTGAAAATAAAACTAAAAATAATAGTATTTCCGATACAAATTTTTACAATAATCTGGGTTACTCAAATTTCTGCTTGCCAGGATATTTTCCTCACGAGAAATTACTGGAATTTTTTTCAAATTATCTTAATGAAAAATATAATATAAAAGCTAATAATATCTTTAAAAAAAATAATTCTCCATTCGCAGAATGGACAGCTATTTTATCACAAGCTATTTATGATATTTGTATCAGAAAAACACAAAACAACTCTCCATTAGTAAAAGTTAATTCTAGTTATAGCTGCAAAAACTACTGGCTTTATTTTAAAAAAAATCATAGTTTTATAAACAATTTATTTGAATATTTAATTAAAGTTTTTAGCTTGCCTGATAATGCCAGCGAAATCAGTAAAGACATTATATATAATAAATTAGACTATTTTTCAAATAATCTAACCCTTAATCAACAAAAAGAAAAATTAGAACAAACAATTAATAATTGGTTTGCAAATATTGAAGAACAATTGCAATCAGGAAAAGAAATTAATTCAGATACTACTGTACAATTTAAGTATACCAAAAAATTTTAATAATTAGTTTTTTTATTTTAAAAAGAAATATTTTTAATTAACAGGAGCCAGAATATGTATAAAAAAATTATTTTTTACTTTTCAATAATCATTGCAAGTACGATGACCCCTCTGGTTTTCGCCAATCAGTCGATCACTGCTGCAAAAACGTCCCAACAGAAAATACAAGGCGCTTTTGCTTTTCCTATTAGTGGAAATAATAAAGTCATGGTAAGAATAGGCATTGATCCTAATAAACCTGCGCAAGAAGAACGTGACATAGCGGCTGCTATGAGCAAAATTACTGTAGTTGCCTGTGCAGCAGGCGCTTGTGAGTTTGCTAAATCTAACGCAGGCCTGGGGTTTTTTGAAGCTGAATTTCAACTTACGCCAGCGCTCTATCAAGCTAAGAAATTCAATCTGCTGGTTATTGCTTGCAGTGCATCAGGTTGCACTCAGGCCAGCTTAACTTCTAAAATTATAAGTCCAGAGGATAAATAGCAGAAACGGCTGGCATTTTAGCCTCTCCAGCGGGAGAGACCGACCAGGCGTAGCCTGGGCGGGTGAGGGGAATTAAAAAAGCTTTATTCAACAATGAATTTCATGCTGATAAGAGCTCCCTCACCCGCCGCTACGCGGCGACCTCTCCCGCTGGAGAGGTGAAAACATCCTCATCTGTGAAAATATCCTCATCTTGCCAATAACTATTAATTTCGGTAAGATATTCAATAAGCGCCGATTTGAGCTTCAGCTTGCGGGCGCGTTATAAATTCGGCTAAAGCGACAGGAAAACCACCTCTAGCTTTAGCTGCCGGTGGTTTTTTTGTTTTTTTAGAGTGTCTTAATGAATGATTGAATTTATTAATGTCAGCAAAACTTATTCTAATGCTGCGGGCGATTTTTCTGCCTTAAAAAATATTAATCTTCAAGTGCCTGCCGGCAGGATTTTTGGCATTATCGGCAAAAGCGGCGCCGGTAAAAGTACGTTAATCCGCTGTGCAAACCTGCTGGAACGCCCTACAGCAGGCAAAGTGGTGATTGCCCAGCAAGATCTTACTACGCTCTCAGAAGCTGACCTGCGCCATGCCAGACGGCAAATCGGTATGATATTTCAGCATTTTAATTTACTGACCACTCGCACGGTTTATCAAAACATTGCATTGCCGTTAGAATTAGAAGGCTTTAGCAAGCAACAGATAGCTGATCGTGTTATGCCTTTATTAGCATTAACGCAACTGGAAGATAAAAAAGACAGCTATCCTGGTAATTTAAGCGGCGGCCAGAAGCAACGCGTTGCTATTGCACGCGCACTCGCCTGTGAGCCTAAAGTTTTATTATGCGACGAAGCAACTTCTGCGCTGGATTTACACACGACGAAATCTATCCTGAATTTATTAAAAGATATTAATACTAAATTAAATCTTTCTATTTTATTAATTACCCATGAAATTGAAGTAATTAAAGAAATCTGTGATCAGGTGGCCTTAATTGATCAAGGTGAAATTATTGAAGAAAATGATATTTATAATTTCTTTACCCAGCCTAACACGCAATTGGCGCATGAATTTATTAAAGATAGTCTGAAATATGAATTATCGTTCAGCATTAAAGAAAAACTCACTGCAACACCTACAGCCGATACTAATGCCATTTTAAGAATTATCTTTCATGGTCACGCTGCCGCCGAACCTTTTATGGCGCATTTAATGCAGGCGCTGGGTATTAAATTAAATATTCTACAGGCCAATATTGAATTTCTAAAAAAAGAAGCGCTCGGTATTATGATTGTTGAAGCTATTAATGCGCAGGATAAATTGCCCTCTGCAATAGCTTATTTACAAAGTAAAAATGTTAACGTCGAGATATTAGGTTATGTCAATGCCCATGCTATTTGAATTTTTAAATGCCACTTGGCAAACCCTTTATATGGTCATGATTTCAGGACTGTGTGCCGTTATTTTTGGCCTGCCTTTAGGCATTGTTTTATTAATAACACAAAAGCATTATATTCTGCCTAACCGCGCCATTAATTCAACGATGGGCAGTATTGTGAATGCTGTGCGCTCAGTGCCTTTTATTATATTACTGGTTGCGCTAATAC
>JBEPVU010000188.1:0-4611 GCA_041690855.1 Gammaproteobacteria bacterium
GACATATGTTTTCTTCTGCCAGAATTTTTAAATTTTTAGTATGCTTTTCCTGCACTTTATCGGCAGCTTTTACTTCTATAGCAAACTGATTGCCAACAATAAAATCAACTTCATGGCCATTTTTCGAGCACCAATAACTTAATGTTAAATGCAAACGTCGATAACTTAAATAAGCACGTAATTCGAGCGCAATAAAATGTTCAAAAGTCTGACCATAAATATCAGATTGCTCAGGTATGGTTTGAATGCCTGCTAACGTATTTTTTACGCCTAAATCAAAAAAATAAAATTTTGCCGTACTAATTGCTTTACGTTTCAGTGTCTTTGTCCAGGCTGGTACTATAAATCCTAAAAAAGTATCTTCGAGAATATGATAATATTCACGGATAGTACTTAATGTAACGCCAGCATCACTTGCCAGTGAAGAATAATTGAGCATTTTTCCACTCGTTAAAGCCGCTAATTGTAAAAAGCGTACAAAAGCAGGAATGCGCCGCACTAAAGATTCCGCTTGAATTTCTTCTTGCAGATACGTTTTTACATAAGCATGCAACTCTTCTCCAGGTTCTTCACTTAAATAAACCGGCGGCAACCCACCGTAACACAAATAGCGTGCTAAATTGAAATCAGGAATTTCAGTGCTGGTGAGCGGAAAAAGACTAGCTTCCCAGGCGCGGCCTGCTAAAAGATTCACATGTTTTTGCCGTAATTGTCTTGCGCTACTTCCTGTCAATAAAAAACGAATTTTCTGTGCTTCAATTAAACGATGGACTTCATTCAACAGTAGCGGAACTCGCTGTACTTCATCAATCACCACCAGTGAATGATCAGGATAAGCCGCTATCATTGCTTCAAGCTCATGCGGTTTAGCACTGAGTTGTAAATAATAATCACTACGTAATAAGTCAATGACAGGTACGGTAGCAGGAAACTGCTGACGGATCAGATAAGATTTGCCCGTTGCGCGGGGGCCAAATAAGAAAAAAGATTTTTTTTGCAATAGCCTTTGCAAGTCAAGACAACGTATAAGTGACATATCAACCTCAGATAATCTATAGTACTACTATAGATTATCCAGGATAATTTGCAAGTAAGGCCATTAAAACCTTTCCCACAGCTTATTTTTGCTCTCATCTTTCACAGGCTTATCACGCAACTGAGCAATGCGCTGGTGTTTTTTGATTTCTTTTAATTGCGATGCCGATTTGTCAGGGTGCGTTTTATCAAATTCATATAAAAATTTTTCCGCGTCACTCACGTAATATTGCGAGCGATCGTTAAAAATCTTTTTTAAAAATTTGAACATCAGGCAGCCTCCTCAATCGCATGGCGCAAACGCTTCATGGCGGTTTGCTCTAATTGACGAATGCGTTCAGCAGATACTTTATAATAATTCGCTAAATCCTGCAAAGTTGCTTTGGGTTCCGCCAGCCAGCGTTGCGACACAATATGCTGGCTGCGTGCATCTAAACAGGTTAAGGCCTGCTGCAATTTGTCGTGATTATTTTCTGTGCTATCGTGATATTCCAACAAGTGCGCTGGATCATAGCGGTGGTCTTCTAAATAAAGTACCGGCGCTACAGAAGCGGATTGCGCACCTTCCTGATCATCTTCATCAGCCGGCATATCAAAACTCATATCATGTCCAGCTAAGCGAGTTTCCATCTCACGCACTGTATCTGCGCCCACGCCTAAATCGTGCGCCACTGCATTAATTTCATCCTGGCTGAACCAGCCTAATTTCTGTTTGGCTTTACGCAAATTAAAAAATAATTTACGCTGTGCTTTGGTGGTGGCCACTTTTACAACGCGCCAGTTGCGTAAAATAAATTCCTGCATTTCTGCTTTAATCCAGTGAACCGCAAAAGAAATCAATCGCACACCTACGGCAGGATTAAAACGTTTAACCGCTTTCATTAAGCCGATATTGCCTTCTTGAATCAAATCACCTAAGGCTAAACCATAGCCTTTATACGTGCGGGCAATACGGACAACATATCTTAAATGCGACAACACCAGCGAACGAGCTGCTTCAATGTCCTGTTGCTGATAATAACGTTCTGCTAAGGTGCTTTCTTCTTCACGGCTGATAAGGGGTATTCTGTTAACCTGGGCGATATAAGCATCCAGACTGCCAATGGGTAAACCAATATTAATTGTAATTGCTTGCAGATTTGTATTCATCTTACTCAATAACCTCTTCTGCAGTATGTGAGAAGCTATTTTAGCACTCTTTTTAGGAGAGTGCTAAGTTAACTTAGAATTTGCACTTTATTCATAGCTACGTAATTATAATGCATTACCTCTTCTCTCCCTTGACAATCCCCCATGGCTTTGTGCCCGCTGCAAGCGGCGGGGAATTTGTGATTTAAGTATAAATATGCTGTAACCAGTTAGTTAATTGCATAATGGGTTTTGATTCTAAGCTAATTAAATTTTCACCAATAACAGTATGTAACCCTTGACCAGGTATTCTCTGCCAAGCCATCCAAGTTGCAATTTCTGCTTTACTCCTATGAATAACCTTAAATTTTTGTGGCTGAGGTAAACTCTTTACTATATTCATAGCATGCTTTAGAAGTAGTAATTCTTCATTTTTTACAGCCATTGTAATCCAATCCTCAAGCATACCTTCTGACTGATTATCCGGCATTACCCATAAGCCAAAATTACTGAGTCCATCCGAATGAGGAAAGGATAATCCATCATGTTTAACAACTGGATTATCGTACCCGCTATTTCTGATTTTATTTTTAATATGCTCAATAGTCTTTATATATCCCCATCCATCATCAGGAAAATCAGCATCTACAACCATTGCTAAATGCGTAATACTTCCATCGGCAAGCTGAGCCATTAATGCTACAAGTAGATTGAAAGCCGCTATTTTTCCATCTTTTTTAGCGCCATAATTTACAGGTGTATTAACTTTAACTTCAATATCCAAGCCAAGTAATTTGCACATTTCTTGAAAAAATATTCGATCACTTTCACCTTCAACCAGTAGAATTTTTTGACTCATTGATTTTATCTCACCTCAACATCAGCTTGAGTAATAGTAGCTAATTTTTCTTTATCAAATTCTGTCGCGATTACTTTACCTTTATCATGAGTTCTAACACTACGGCCAACACGAAATAGCATCCCTTCAGTGTCCTCTTTTCTAAGAGCTACTTTAGCGAAACTTTCTACACAATCCCAGCTATGTGTTGTAGCAAAAACTTGAATTTCAAACCGCTTAGCCAAATCAAACAACCAATCCCAAACTTTCTCTTGCACACTGAAATGCAAACCATTTTCAAATTCATCAATCAGTAGAAAGCCTCCTTTAGCAGAAAAAATTTTAAGCGCCAGTTGAAGTACCCTTAACATTCCGTCACCCATACTATTTAGGGGAACTGGCTGTTTCATATTAGCCATTTTAACTTTGGCAAAACGTCTTAAGCCCCTTGCATAAAAAGAATCTTCATCTCTTTTATCATTTTTTATAAAAGCAATATTCTCAAAGTCATCCTCAATAAATTTTAAAGCAATCTTAAGATATTCTTCATATCCAGTCAGTGTAATCCTATCCCATTCATCAGCCAATTCATCTAGCGAAACGAATTGTGTAGGAATGTAACTGCAAGGAAAATTTTCCTGATTTTCAAAAGATGAATTCATAAACCTTCGATGTCGATAAGAATCTGCCAACCCAATTAATGATACTTTATCATTTTTCATCACGCGGATAGCTTGTGAGATACCTTCACCTATATGCTTGCTTAATTCCGATTTCTGAATAACTCGAGTGATAACTTTAGTACTTGTTTCCCCTTTGTTATCAGTGCGTGTTTCTTCCGTTTTAATTAGATAAACATGCTGCAGCCAAAGGGATTCGGATGATTTCTCTGACTCACCAATTACAATAGCTTTTCTTTCATCATTTGGAAAACATCTTCCTGTAAAAAAAGACTCGAATGGACGTATATTATCTTCATCGCTACGCTGTTCTATGTCGCCAAGTGAATATTTTTCATCATGATCATCAGCAATTCTAATTAACAAAGAACGATTCGCATTGCCTGCATAAATCTTGAGTGCCTCTAATACGGTACTCTTACCAGAATTATTTTTCCCAACAATTAGATTTAAATGCCCAAGTTTCTTAACTTGAAAATCTTCAAGCGCTCTGAAATTTTGTATATATAATGACTTGAACTTCATAAATAAAGGTTCCTTAAGTATAGTCTTGTTACTGAAACATCTTGTAGAAATGTAGAATTTTTTATCAAATTTTGTTTATCACTGATAGCATTATACCTGTAAAAATCAGTTTTCATCATCAAATAACTAGCAATATAAGTCAAGGTCAAGCTAACTTAATCAATCGCGGTAATCGGCCTGCCTAAACCTGCATTTTCGAGTTTTTCCACCAGCTTATCAGAATCATCTACCGTAGGTATTGGGCCAATTTGTACGCGATAGATTGCTGTGCCGTTATGTAAGCCTTCCTTGATGCGCACAGGGTATGACGAATGTTGATACACTTTGCTCTGGAGTTTCTGCGCATTTTCGTGGCTGGAGAACGCCCCTAATTGTAAATAAAGGCGGGGATGCGCCGCTGCAGGG
>JBEPVU010000189.1:0-4547 GCA_041690855.1 Gammaproteobacteria bacterium
CTGTTAAATCAATTACAGGGAACAAAAGATGCCACAACCGCTTCTTTAGCGTTACAGTTAAATGAATTAAAAAAACAAATGACAGGTGCTCATGCCACGGCTTCAGATTATCAGATTAATGCCACCACCAGCGCACAGACTATTACTACTGTTTCTGATTTAACCCAGTCAACCGTGCCTGGTAAAAATACGCCCTTTAACTGGCTGGCTAATCATAATCCTGCGTTAACGCCATCGGCTAATACCAACAATTCAGATCAAAAGCCAAAACCCGTTCCTTATTACACGATTCCCGCCAATGCCACCGCCGTTCATGATCGCTTAATGACCGCTTTAGTTGGCCGCATTCCAGTGAAAGGCGTGGTTACGGATCCGTATCCTTTTAAAATTGTTTTTTCAGATGACACGTTAGCGGCCAATGGTCTGCGGGTGCCGCATTTGCGCCAGATGATTGTCAGCGGTTATTCGGAAGGTGATTTGAATTTAGTCAGTGTGCGCGGCTGGATAACATCGCTCACGTTTGTGTTTGATGATGGCACGATTTCAACGTCTACTTCTAACAATAATGATGTTGGTCATTTCACCAAAGAAAATGCACTAGGTTATTTATCGGATCCACAGGGCAATCCTTTTCTACGCGGCAAGCTGATTACCAACGCGCCTGCGTATTTAGGCGGCAATGTTTTATTAGGCGCTGCACAGGGCGCTGCTAATGCTTTTGCGCAGGAACAAACTACCAGCCAGACAACCGTTTTTGGATCGTCCACGGCTACCGTCACCGGATCACCTGGCAAATATGTATTAGGCCAGGCAGGCGTGAATGCGGCCAGCCAGGCACAGCAATGGTGGCACGACCGAGAAGAACAATCCTTTGATGCGATTTATGTACCGTCCGGTGCAGAAATTGTCGTGAATTTCGCTAAAGAAATACCGATTGATTATAACCCCACAGGGAGAAAAATTGCTTATGCACATGTTACGCGCACTGCTGTTAGCCGCAGCCTCGATTAGTTTAACGGCCTGCGGTTCCATAGCAGGCAATGTGATACCCAACACAGGCCCTGCTATGGAGCAGGTTTATGATGGGATGGGAAAAAATAATACGGCGATTAAAAAAATCACTCTTGATAAACAAATGCACATTCACAAACCAATAGCCTTAGTCAGTGGTGCGCCTGCATTAACGGGCAGCGTAAATCGCTATGCCGTTGCGCAGGAATTTCGCAAGTTACCTAATCCTGAATTAACGCTCTACGTCTTTCCGCATTTAGCGGGCGCCGATCAAGTACCGGTGCCAGGTTATTACACAGTGTTTAATGCGTATGAACGCGATCATTACGCATTGCCACAAGAAATAGCGCGAGGATAAACAATGGCATTACGGAACTATTTTCAATCTGGCATTTCATCACCACCCGCGAAAAAACCGCTGATTAAACAGCAGGACATGGCGCGGATTTATGCGCGTCAGCCTTCCATAACCGATTTTCTGCCGTGGCGTGACTATAATGAAAAACACAAAGTCTTTTTGTTAGAAGATAATCAAAGCCTCGCGGTGGGATTTGAATTAACACCGATTGCCTGTGAAGCCAGGCCATCGATTATGATGGAAGAGATAGCAAAATCTATCAGTGAGGCGATTAAAAACGCTATACCGTGTGAAAAAAATAATCCCTGGATATTACAATTATTTGTTCAGCGCAGCAGTGATTTATCCTCATCCTATCAGCAAGTTTTAGAATATATTCCCGCCGCACGCCAGACCTCGGCTTTAACGCAAGCGCATTTAAAAACGCTGAAAGAACATTTTGATTATGTCAGCCGTTCAGGCGGTATTTTCTTTGATCAGTTAGTCACTAATCAGGTTTTCCGCGGCGGCTTTATCAAAGTCTATGCGGTGTTATATCGCCGCCTGAAAGACATTCAAAAAGAACAAAACCCGCGGCGCAGTCCTCTTGAAGCGATTAAACGCATTTCGCGTAAATTTTCGGATCAACTACGCACCTGCGGCTTAAAAGTTAAGCGCTTGAACGGCGAACATTTCTACCAATGGATGGTACGCTGGTTTAATCCTAAACCGCGGCAAACCCAGGGGGATATTAATGCGTTACTGCAACAAGCCACGTTTCCACAAGTGGATCAAAAGCCTGCTGGCTGGGATTTAACAGAGGCTATTTTTTTCAGCACGCCTGCTTCTTATGAAGAAGGCTGGTTGTTTGATGACCGACCGCACAAAGTGATGACGATTCAAAGCTTAACGGCCAATCCTGCCATTGGCCATTTAACGGCGGAACGTAAGCGTGCCACAGACGATAAAGTATTTAATCTTATTGATCATTTACCTGAAGGCAGTATTTTTTCACTGGCAATCGTGTTGCAGGCACCCAGCGAAGTGGAACTGCATTTAAAAGACATTGAAGGCAGTGCGGTGGGGCGTCATGCGCAGGCAATGAAAGTCAAAACCGACATTGAATCGGCTTTTCAGGCGATTGCACAGGGCGATTATTTATTTCCTGTGGTCATGGCGCTTTATTTAAAAGGCGATAACGTTGAAGATTTACAGGAAAAAGAAGCCCACGCAGAAGTATTGCTGAACAGCAACGGCTTTAAAGTCATCACAGACGATGAATTATATCCGGTGGATGCGTATTTACGTTATCTGCCGATGTGTTATGACTATCAATTTGACAAAAAGAATTCGTATCGTTCGCGTTATATTTTATTAAGTGAAATCGCTAAATTGCTGCCGTTTTATGGCCGCAGCCGTGGCACCGGCCATCCGGGCTTGATGGCATTCAACCGCGGCGGTGAACCTTGGTTTTATGATATTTATAACGATAAAACTAAAAATGCCCATGCTTTAATTTTAGGCGAAACGGGTACTGGTAAATCCAATTTGCTGGTATTTCTGCTCATGCAATTATTAGCGGTTTATCAGCCTTATTTATTTATTGTTGAAGCGGGTGGCACCTTTGATTTATTCGCCGATTATTGCAAATCATTTGGTCTTAAGGTTAATCGTATCAAAATTGATCTCAATAAGCCGGTTTCGCTCAACCCTTTTGCGCAGGGCATTAAAGTACTCGATCAATTGGCGGCGTTAGATGAAGCCGCGCAATCCCGTTTTGTTGAAACGGTTTCTGCAAAACTGATTCAGGAACAAGATGAAGATAAAAAAATAACTCCTGAAAAAACACAAGCAGAGGATAGTGATGCAGAAAACCGTGATCTGTTAGGTGAAATGGTGATGGCAGCGTTACTGATGATCACGGGCGGCGAAGAAAAAGAAGAACTGCGTCTGCGCCGCGCTGATCGCATGTTAGTGATGGATGCAATCATTGAAGCGGCCAGGTGGGTGAAAGCGAAAGGCGGGCAGCAACTTATTGCTTCTGATATTGAAGCGGCCTTTGAGCGGTTGGCCGATAAATTAGATCCCCAGCGCGATAACGATAAAATCCGGCGCGCCCGCGATATGGCTGATGGCTTGCGCGTGTTTACGCAAGATCCTGTCTCCAGTCGTTTTTTTAATACGCCTGGCGAACCCTGGGAGTTGGCCGATATTACTGTAATTGATTTTGGCAAATTCGCGCAAGAAGGGTATGAAGCACAACGTTCGATTGCGTTTGCCGGTTGCGTGAGTCAGGCACTGGAATTAGCAGAACGCAATCAAACCAGTGATCGCCCGATTTATTTTGTCTGTGATGAAAATCATTTATTTACCAAAATACCGTTATTAGCAGCGATGGAAACACGCATGGCTAAGATGGGACGTAAATTAGGTTTATGGTTGTGGCTGGCCACGCAGAACGTCAAAGACTTTGCCGATGAAGCCCGCAAAATGTTATCGCTGTTAGAAACTTGGATTTGCCTGGCTTTACCACCGGATGAAATTGATCAGATCCAACGTTTTAAAACCTTAACGCCGGAGCAGCGCGAACTTTTTTTATCTGCCAGAAAAGAGAAAGGACACTATACCGAGGGCGTATTATTAAGCCCGAAATTGCAGGGGCTTTTTCGTAATGTGCCGCCACGTTTGTATTTAACAATGGCGGCGACTGAGCAGGATGAAAAAAACCAGCGCAAAGTATTAATGGAAAAGCTCAATCTGACTGAATTAGAAGTGGTTGAATATATTGCCAATCAGATGATGGTGAGAAAAGTAGAGGAGGAATGTGATGATTAAATCTAAATTCTTCAGATGCTGCATGATGCCATTATTAATGTGCCATCCGGCATTTGCCGCTATTAATTCAGCGAGTATTACGGCGGCTACCGTTGAAGCGGTTCCTCACTGCCAGCATCTTCGCGTGATAGGCGCTTGCATGTGGGTATCACCGTGGGAAGGCGTTAATTTTACGCCGTTAATAGAAGAATATTCACCCGATGTGGTCGTCAGTGTTTTTGATAAACCGGACGATAATCCCTGGGATGAAATAAACGTGACCGTTGATCAAGCGGGAAAAGCAGTGGAACAGCAGATTGTTACTGCTTTAACACACGATGAAGCGGGCAGTGGTCAGCATAGCTTTGGCGATGTACATCAGCAG
>JBEPVU010000190.1:0-4535 GCA_041690855.1 Gammaproteobacteria bacterium
CATTTAAGGCAGTGCGCTGAGATTGTTTCTTATTTCCTTTGATTGGTTCACCGTTTTGCGCACTTGCTTTTTCCTGAGATTTTTTAATTGTCTTGTGCGCTGTTAGAGAGATACCGATAAATAACAGACTATCTGTTAATAAATGCTTTGCAAAGGGAACGAGCAGACTTAAGCTTATTAACAATAAACCACCCATCATCTTCCAATAGCTGTTAGAACGTTTAACAGGAGAGGCAACCGTTGGTTTTGTTTTTCCTGAAGTTAAATGAATAGGCACTGGTTTTTTAGATTCAGATTGGTAAGTACTGCTTCTTTCACGCTCATCTTCAGAGACTACAGGTTTTTTCCATTCTCCATCGCTTAATAACTTTAACGTTTTTAAGTAATTCTGCTGTTGTTCTATGTCGTTTAATTCAGGCGCCGTTAAATTTTTAAGTGTAGTGAAAAATAATAATAACTCATCACTGTCTGGCCGTTGCTGGTAGTTTTTTTCCTGCATACGGTGCAGGAATTTTTTTAAATCAGGGGTTGCGCTTTTTGCTGTTTCAGATAATTCATAGCCTTCAAATAAGCCGTCAAAATCAAACTCAGCATTTATGATATCTTCTTTTTTTTCGTGGCTCTTCTTAGTCTTAATTGGATCTTTAACGCCAAACAGCATCAACAATACAGGCAATACAGAATAAATATCAGCCCTAAGATTTGTACTATTTTCAAGAAACTCCGGCGGACAAAAAAATGGCGTTCCTGCGGATTCAATTAATTGGTATTTTTGGGCGCTATCATCTGGCGCTTGAACCGGCGAAATAACATTTTTATCTTTTCCGTCCAAAACATTTGCCGCACCAAAATCAATCAAACGAATATTTTTTCCATCATAGATAATATTACCAGGTTTTATATCCTGGTGAATAATAACAGAGCCTGTAGTAGGCGTTCTGTGGTGCAATAAATTAATTTGCAACGCCAATTGCCAGGCCAGGTCCGCTCTTTCATGAAAATTTCCGGTAATAATAGTCTCCGATAAATTCTTCCCTTTAAACAATTCCATAACCATGATAGTTTCATTTTCGTTTTCATCCGTAATATCCAGCACTTCGGTTGGACAATAGTTGTCGCTGATGGCTGCTTCTTTTTTTATTATTTCCTGAAACTCTAGGGGTAATTCTTTCGGGCATTTATTCTTTTCCTGGGTAACAGTAATTCTTGATTTTTTAGCTGCTTTGAGGCTAAGTAAAGGGCCTGCGTTGGTTATTTGATAATCATAGGCTCTATAGACCACACCGTTCCCGCCTCCACCTAATTCTTCATCCAAGGCAATAATAAAAAATCGCTGATTAAATTGCTCACTGGGATCTGCTATTATAATTTGATAACGCTTACCGTTAAAACTAACATTTTCACTTTTTCTATCTGCGTTTCGGCGTTTTTCAATAAGTTGTTCAACCACCAGAATAGTCAGCATCTGGTGTTCAGGTTCTTTGGTAGAAAAATGAGAATTATCCCATAGTACTCGCAACGATGGATCAAGATCAGGTGTGGCTAAAACCTGCACCATAGCGCCCTGCAGTTTTTCTTTATATTCAGCCAGCCTGAAGCTATTCTGAGAATTTGCAAGTGCTTTTATTAATGCAAAAATAATATCTTGAAACTTTTTAATATTGCTGTTCTGCTCTTGTATTGCAGGAATCATATGATAAATTGCCAGCAGTTTTTTCCTGAATAAATAAATTTCAAGCTGAGGCAATAGGGGCAATGATGGATTATTTTCTAAAATTTCATCAATTTGTTGAGTCAGTGTATGATAGAAATCATATAATGCGTCTGCTTTCTGTGGCTTTTGAGTTAAATTAATCTTTTTGCTAATTGCTTGTTCATATTCTAATAAAAGCTTTGTTAAACTGATGGTGAATTCGTTATTGTTAACTCTACCTGCTATAAGTTTTTCAATTTCTGCATCTAAATCATTTTGCATTAATGATTGAATGGTAAAGGGCTGCTTAGCTTGCGTCAACGCTGCAACCACTTTTTGAGATGACGTTCCTGGCTGACTCCTAGTCTGCGTTTGCGAATCCATAGCGGGTTCTCCTTGCACTCATGCTGAATTGATGTGCTATAGCGATAGCGGCGCCTGCTATTTCAGCACCTCAGGCCACTCATTGCAACCCCTCGTAATAGGCTATACAATACCCCACCTGCCAGCCCTGGTCGCGGGATGGTAGGTTTTTCTTAAAAAAATGAGGTATTGAACATGTCTAAGAATTTTGAACTTCAGGCCGAAAATCGGCTTGAATTTGGGAAAGGTGCGAGCCGCCGCCTACGTCGCCAGGGTGATAAAGTCCCGGCCATTATGTATGGTGGAGGTGAGCCTGCCGCTCCCTTAGCGTTTAATCACAAACAATTGTCTAAAGCACTGGAAAATGAGGCGTTTTACTCGCATATTTTAACTATCCAGATAGATGGCAAAAAACAAAAGGCCGTGCTGAAAGACTTACAACGCCATCCTTACAAACCCCGTATTTTACATATGGATTTACTGCGGATTACTGGTAAAGAAAAAATCCATATGCAGGTGCCTCTACACTTCCTGGGCGAAGAAAGTGCGCCTGGCCTTAAAGAAAGCGGTATTATTTCGCATTTGTTAACCACTGTGGAAATACGCTGTCTGCCAGACGATTTGCCAGAATTTATTGAAGTCGATTTATCTAACCTGAATTTAGATGATTCTATTCATCTTTCTCACCTCAAATTATCTAAAGGCGTGGAACTGGTGGCATTGGTGCATGGTAATGACCAGCCTGTTGCAAGCATCCATCTTCCACGCGCCGCTTTAGTTGAAGAAGCAGAGGCCGCCGCAGAAGCAACTACTGCCGCCGCCACTGTTGCACCTGAAGCGGGCAAAGCAGCCCCTGCCGCAGCCAAAGCACCTGCTGCGAGTGGTGATAAAAATAAAGAAAAAGGTAAATAATTTACTTTGGCAAATGCTATTCAATTAATAGCCGGCCTCGGTAATCCTGGCGCTGAATATGCCAGGACGAGGCATAATGCTGGTTTCTGGTTAGTCGAACAACTCGCGCAACAACAGCACGAAAGTTTGCGGCCGGAAGCTAAATTCTTTGGCATATGCGGCAAAGCTATGATAGCCAGCGAAGAATGCCGGCTGCTAATGCCAACGACATATATGAACCATAGCGGCCGCGCTGTCGCCGCGCTGGCTAACTTTTATCGTATTCCTGCGGAAGCTATTTTAGTCATCCATGATGAATTGGATTTGCCTGTCGGCAGTTTGCGCCTGAAACAAGGCGGCGGTGATGGCGGCCATAACGGTTTAAAAGATATTTCAGCGCAATTAGGCAACAAAGCTTACTGGCGCTTACGCATTGGTATCGGCCACCCAGGGCAGCGAGAACAGGTGCTCAATTATGTACTTAGCCCGGCCAATAAAGACGATGAAAAAAAGATATTAACAGCGATTGAAACCAGCCTGGCCGTCTTGCCGCAAATCGTCAGTGGCGATATGCAAAAAGCCATGCAACAATTACACACTTCTCAATAAACGGTAATCATTATGGGATTTAAATGCGGTATCGTTGGTTTGCCGAATGTTGGTAAATCCACGCTTTTTAATGTTTTAACTAAAGCCGGTATTGCAGCGGCGAATTATCCTTTCTGCACGATTGAACCCAATGTCGGCATTGTACCTATGTCAGACAAACGGCTACAACAATTAGCAGACATTGTGAAGCCCCAAAAAATTATTCCCACCAGTATGGAATTTGTGGATATTGCCGGTTTAGTGGCAGGCGCTTCAAAAGGTGAAGGCTTAGGCAATCAATTTTTAGCGCATATCCGGGAAACCGATGCAATTGCGCAAGTCGTACGCTGTTTTGAAAACGATGATATTATTCATGTCGCTGGTAAAGTAAATCCCCTGTCCGATATTGAAACGATCAATTTAGAACTCGCGCTGGCGGATTTAGATTCCGTTGAAAAAGCATTATTAAAAACCGGCAAAAATGCTAAAGCCGGTGATAAAGCCGCCATTCAATTAAAAAATTTACTGGAAGAAATTAAACAACAATTAGATAAAGGCCAACCCATTCGCGCGTTAGCACTATCACCTGAAGAGTTACTACTTTTAAAACCGCTGAATTTATTAACGATTAAACCTATCCTTTATTTAGCGAATGTCGATGAAAAAGGTTTTACGGATAATCCGCATTTAGCATTAGTACAGGAACATGCAAAAAAAGAAAATGCACAAGTCATCGCTATCTGCGCAAAATTAGAAGAAGATATCGTTGATTTAACAGAGGCTGAAAAAATTGAATTTTTACAAGAATTAGGTTTAAGCGAAACGGGTTTAGATCGCTTAATTCATGCAGGTTATGCTTTATTAGGATTACAAACTTATTTCACCGCTGGCGTTAAAGAAGTCCGCGCCTGGACAGTACGCAAAGGCGCCACCGCACCAGAAGCGGCAGGCCGAATTCACACAGATTTTGAAAAAGGTTTTATCCGCGCAGAGGTGATTG
>JBEPVU010000191.1:0-4500 GCA_041690855.1 Gammaproteobacteria bacterium
TTAAAAAACCTTATATTACGACAAAGATTATTGCTTTGCATTACCTGGCATTGCCAATAGATGCTATAGATACGTTATTTTTAGTGGCGGAATTACCGGTGATTCATGATAATTCTGCTAAAGAATTTACTGGTGATTGGTATTTAATAGATCAAAAATGTCGTGTTGTAGCTGTTTGTAAAGGTATTCTATTAACACAATTAAACAAAGAATTATTTTTAGAAAATTTGAAAAATAAACCAAGTAATACTATTGATCAGCAACTAATTGATGCGAAGAATTTAATAGACCCAATGCAACATGGGTCTCTAATTGAATTTTTGCGCTGGCAAGTATCATCTATTTTACAAATGACAATTACTGATGTCATGCTGCAGCAACCCTTACAAAATTTAGGTATGGATTCATTAATGATGATGGCGCTTAATCGACAGATCGAAGAATTTCTAGGAATTGCTTATCCGTTACAAGAGTTTATAAAACCGACTAGCATTCAAAAGATAATTGAATATTTGTTGCCAGATATAAAAAATAAATTTTCTATTCAGAAACAAGAATTAGTAAAGATTGTTGACACCAGAAAAAAATTTAATAGTTCTGACTCTTGGATTAGTTATGGTCAACGTAAATCACAGGCTAAATTAAGATTGTTTTGTTTTCCTTATGGTGGTGCAGGCGCGTCAATTTATAGCGAATGGAGCCATTTATTACCGAAAGAAATAGAGGTTTTACCTATACAATTACCTGGTAGAGAACAACGATATAATGAGTTACCTATTACTCAGCTGAATGAGCTTATTGTAATGTTAGCTGATGTGGTTCAAAAAGAATTTAAATTGCCTTATGCTTTTTTTGGTCATAGTTTTGGCGCTTTAATTGCATTTGAATTGACCCGTTATTTACGGGAAAAAACTCAGATATTACCAAGAAATCTGATTATTTCTGCTTTTTCTTCGCCACAAATGCCGTTAGTGATGCTACATAAATTATTAGCAGAATTTAATAAATTGCCTTTTGAAGTTTATGGCGTAGATTCAGCTCAATTTACATCGGATCAATTGGATGAAATTGTCATCATATTACGAGAAAATTTTTTAATAGACGCACATCAGGTGATGACCTCTGGATCCTTGCGTATTCTATTACCTGTTTTATTAGCGGATAGCTGTTTAGTAGCAAACTATCATTATCTTATGGAAGCACCATTGACAGTACCTATTACAGCTTTCTGTGGTGATGATGATCAGTGGGTTCCGCCTGCTAGTATGCAAGGATGGCGAGAGCAAACTAATCAGAAGTTTCAATTTTATACATTTCCAGGCAGTCATTTATTTATTAAACCAGAACAGCAACAAAAAGCAGTGATTACTAAACTCACAGAAATATTATTATTTGATTCAACGGTTAATAAAATTAGTTGAAAAAAACGAGCTTTTGCTATATTTTGTAATCTTAATTTGCTAAGGAGAGTATTATGCTAAAAAGCCGCGTATTAAATAAAACTTTTTATTCTATTTGTTTAGGTATCAGCATTTGCTATCCAATGGCTAGCTTAGCTAATGCTCTTTATCTACCTTTCGGTAGCGCAGCTGATTTAGGCGATGCTTTTTCCGGTGGTGCAGCAATTGCGCAGGATGCTTCTACTGCTAATAGTAATCCAGCAGGCTTAACCCGTCTTGAACACCAACAGATTGTTGTTTCCGCCACGGGAGTTACGCATCATATGCAATTTGATGGAACGACTACCTCTCCTGGTTGGGGTACTTTTTCTACACCTTCTTCTAATAGTGGTAAAACAACTTCTACTTTTTCAGGGGTTATACCGGCTTTTTATTATGCGCTTCCTGTATCTAAGCAATGGGCATTAGGATTAAGTGTTACCTCTCCTTATGGATTAGGTGATGATTATCCTAATTCAGTTGCGCGTTATTATGTTACGTATGCAGAAGCTCAATCCGCTGATATTTCTCCGAACGTGAGTTATAAAGTTAATGATCACTTGTCTCTTGGTGCGGGTTTTGATGCGCTTTATATGAAACTTAAATTTGAGCAGATGTATCGTTATAGCACACTGACTGATCCAGTGGATTCTTCAGTTTTAAATAAATCATCAGGTTGGGGCTATGGCTGGCATGGCGGCATTTTATATGAATTTACACCAAGAACACGCGTAGGTTTGAGTTATCATTCGCCAATTGTCGAAGATTTGAATGGTGATAGTAAGTTTTATGTCAATAATAACGGTTCTAGTGTTATTAGTACGGATAATCTGCATACTACTATGCATTTACCTTCTTATACAACATTAAGTATTTATCAGGATGTCACTCGCGCATGGGCTTTAATGGCTACGGCTGAATATATGGAATGGAGTTTTCTTAAAAACGATCATGAATATAATGTGGCTACGTTTGCTGGCCCCATGGCTATCAATGTGCCAAAAAACTTCAATGATACCTGGCGTTTTGCACTTGGAACCAGCTATCAGGTGAGTGATAAATGGTTATTACGTACCGGTGCGGAATATGATCAAAACCCCACAAATAATACTGACCGTGACCCGTTGCTGCCCAGTGCGAATAGATATATAATAGGCATAGGCGCACATTATCAAGTCAATAAAGATTTAGGTCTGGATGCAGGCTATGCGCATGCTTTTTTCCCCAGGATAAATATTAATAATGTTAATCCAGCATCAGGTAGCACGGCAGTAGGTACCAGCAGAATGGCGACTGATGTATTAGGGATACAAGTTGCCTGGAATATTGCTTAAATTGCAGGGTGGATTATGGCTTGTGGCCTAATCCACCCCCTGGCGGGATGAGTATATATGAGCCAAATAACCATTCCTAAAAACCATTTTTGCTTAAATGTAACAACTGAGATAACGGTTATTTGTGAACCGTTAGAAATGCATAATATTAAGTATTTTGTTTTTGCAAGATGTTTTGATGATGGCTCGATATATTTTTTAACTACTAATAGTGATGCTAGTTACTATCACTTTCAGAAAGAATATTCATTTAATCCAGGTATATCAAGCAATATACTCACTACTGAGTTTTGCTGTTTGGCTTCTCCAAAAAGTTCCAACGCAAGTTTCAATCAAGCTTATTATGATTATAAAAATTTATTTAATATTGATTATCCTCTTTATTTTTTTGAGCGCTGTAACGGTTATGTAGATATGTTTACATTTGGTTCGGCAGTAAACGATTTTAAGATAATAAATTTTTATTTAAATAATATGGATATCCTGGAAAATTTTAAACTTTACTTTAAAGAAAAAGCTAATAAATTAATCCAAAAATCTAATAAATATAAATTAATGCTACCCAAGCATATGCAGCTTAATTTTGGTGGAATAACAGAAGTTGATGAAGCAACTAACAATATAAATCTATTAAAAAACAAAATAAAAGATGTTAACTTACGATTAAAAACACACTGTAACACCCAATTAACACCCCGTGAAATTCAATCTCTCGGTTTCCTCTTAAAAGGCCGTACAGCATTAGAAACTGCTCAAAATCTTAATATTTCTTCAAAAACAGTAGAATCCTATATTGATGCTGTCAAAACCAAGCTTAGTTGTTTGTCCCGTGCTGAGCTTTTTGATAAAGTGCAAGAATTAAATCTTATTAATCTTATTATTAAGCTATAATTTTTAAAGATGGTATTTAATAATGTCAAAATTCGATAATCATATTTCAATGAAAATGGGCAGCAATGTACAGGAAATCTGTACTCCCTTATTTTCCGGTACCGATATTTGTTATTTTCACTACGGCAGGGTCTATAAGGATGGTTCAGCTATTGCATTAGCTAATAACGTGGAGTGGAGTAAACATTGTTTTAATAAAAAGTATCATTTGAATAATATTAATACCATGAATAATCCTATTCATCTTTATAATTTTACTAATCTTAATCCAAAAATTTTAATAGATCTTAGAAATAATTTTGGCCTTGAAAAGATGCTGCATTTAAATAATTATTATAAAGATTTTTGGGAGATAATTGGTTTTGCTACAAGTCAGGGAAATAATAAGATTATAGAATTTTATTACAATAAAATTGACCTGCTTAAATTATTTTCAGTTTATTTTCAGGAGAAAGCTGCTAAATTAATTAAACTACTTGAGAGAAAAGAAAACCGAATGATTTTGCCGGGACTTGCTAATCTTAATAGACCATTGTCAGAAAAATATGATTTGCGCAATAAACTTGTAGATCAATTACAGAAAATAGGTTATCCAGTTAATACGCCTTATGGCCAAATTCATTTATCAAGCCGTGAAATAGAATGTTTAATTTATCTTTTAAGAGGTAGAACAGCAGTAGAAACTGCAAAAGCCCTCGGTATTTCATCAAAAACAGTTGAATATTATATTGATCTAGTCAAACTGAAATTAGATTGCCATACAAGAGCAGAACTATTTGATATGGCCTGGTCAACTGGCATTATTCATCTTATTATACAATCTTAATGTTTACCCC
>JBEPVU010000192.1:0-4479 GCA_041690855.1 Gammaproteobacteria bacterium
GTTCGTTTGTTCTTCCAAAATACTTGGACATAACTTTTTAAGATATATAAATATTCTGGAATGGTTAAAATAGCCAGGATTCTCTCGGCTTTATAGGCGTCTTTGGATAGGCCATACTGACATTTCTGAAATAAAATCGCACCTAAAATAGCGGCTTTAGAAGCCTTGCGGGCTTTGCTGGCATCATCAAAACTATAGAGGCATTCTTCTAAAGAGCGATCCCTGTCCCACTCCTCCCACTCATTAAAAAAGCGCATCGCAATATCGCGGTATTTTTTGATTTCTCTTCTCGTATTACTATCATTCAGTAATTGCAAAAATAACATCGCTGGAATGCTGGCTTCTACATTTGCCCAGGAACAGTTGCCAATAATCTGCGCCGTCACTGGCAAATGGCCTACGGTTTGCAAACCTAATATTTGATTTAATCCAGCATGGATAATTTCTTTGGATTGTCTTTTATAAAGCAATTGTTTAACTAAATCATGATTAAAACGCTGCGGATGCGTAATTTGATAAATCACTACCGTACCTTCCTGCTTACTATTTTCACCGCGATCACATTTAACGAATAAATTTTTATATTTAACAAAGGTTACGCCATGACCTTCATACGCAACGGGCAATAACAATAATTCACTTTCTAATAATTGATTAATTTTATCAGTATAATCTTCTGCTTTAATTGTATATTGCTGATACTTTAATAATTCACTCGCATTGGCAAAACATTGGATAATTTTTTGTAAATAGCTAAAATAAGGCCGCAAATGTTTAGCGGCAAAATTATTGACAAATCTTTCCAGTGAATGGCGGATAATATCAATGGTAAATTCCAGAAAAAAACCATCATAATCTAATTCCACAAAACGGCCTTCACTGTCGACAATATCAACATAGCCATGTAATTCATAACGATGGCCTAATAGTTTGGTATTAATAAAATCCTGCGCAAAATTTAGATCGGCACGATAGCGGTATAATAAACTTTTTAAAGTATGCTGTTCACGCAATAAAGGATAGACCAGAGGGGATTGCCCACTGGTGGTATAAGCATTGGCATTGGCTTTATTTTCTAATAATAATTTACATAATGGCACATTATGATTATCGGCCGCCCAGTGTAATGCCGTGCGTCCCGTTACATCAGCCTGATTAATGGCCGCGCCATAATTGAGCAAAACGGCCGCTTTTTCAACGCTGTTTGCAATCGCTGCTTCAATAATAGGATAAAAACCGTATTCATCGAGTTGATTAACGTCCGCGCCGTCTTGAATCTCTTGTTCGACTTCGCCGGGTGAACCGTAAATAATGGTATTGGCTAGTGACATGCGGTTAATTAAATAGGCTTATAAGTGGGTGTTGCAGCATTGGTATTGGCAAGCTTTTGCCCCGGACGCAACTCATTGGCCAGACGCCGATAATTTTCGCGTGCTTCTGGATTATCTGTTGGCAATGCATTTAATTTAGGATCCGCGCCATCAAAACGTTGGCTTTCACTTAATAACGGATGCCGCTGCGGGCCTGAATTACGTGCACCCGCTTCCTGCCGCCGTTTGCTGGGATCTTTTGTTTCCGGCACCCAGCCAAATTTCGCTTCACCTTTGCGGATTAATTCAGCTAATACCATCTCAGCCGTGCTGGTCAAGCCAAAAACCGATAAATCCATTAAGGGAGCAATCGAACCAGGCGCGCCGGTACCCGATGTTCCGCCGTCTTCGCCAGAACCAGCATCATCAACCGCGTCTAAATTATCGACAGCGATAAAAGCAGCTGATTTTTGCCGCGCAGGCGATCGCACGCTTTGTAGAAGTTCATCAAGCTCGTCAAGAATCTGTTGATCAGAACGCTGAACAGCCATAGTTATCGCCTGGGTTATGAGGTTACTAAATATAAGTATAACCTATTTTTAAAGATACTCATTAATCAAAATTTCCGCAATCTGCACAGCATTTAAGGCGGCGCCTTTGCGGATGTTATCCGATACTATCCAGAGATTCAGCCCATAAGGATGCGAAATGTCCTCACGGATACGCCCTACATAAACCGCATCCTGCCCCGTTGCATCTCCTACCGGTGTGGGGTAGCCGCCTGGCGCCTGCTTATCGATTACTTTCACCCCCGGCGCTTTTTTTAATAACTGCCGTGCTTGTTCGGCGGTAATTTTTTCACGGGTTTCAATATTCACCGCTTCTGAGTGGCCATAAAACACCGGCACTCGCACAGCAGTGGGATTGACCATAATATCTTCATCTTCAAAAATCTTACGCGTTTCCAGCACCATTTTCATTTCTTCAAACGTATAACCATTTTCCTGGAATGTATCGATCTGAGGCAACACATTAAAAGCAATCTGGCGGACAAACGTTTTAGGTTTAATAGATTGGCCATTCAATAACATGGCAGTCTGCTCAACCAGTTCAGTAACGCCTTTACGCCCCGCACCCGAAACCGATTGGTAAGTCGCCACATTAATGCGTATGATGCCTACCGCGTCATAAATAGGCTTTAACGCAACCAGCATCTGCATGCTTGAACAGTTAGGATTCGCGATAATATTACGCCGGCTATAGTCTGCCAGCGCATGTGGATTAACCTCACTAATCACCAGCGGCACATCCGGCTCATAACGAAACCGCGAGGTATTATCAATCACCACACAACCGGCAGCAGCCGCTTTCGGCACAAATTCCGCCGAAACGCTACCGCCTGCCGAAAAAAACGCAATCCGCGTCTGGCTAAAATCAAATTCTGCCAGATCTTGCACCATAACGGGCTTATTGCGAAATAACACTGTTTTTCCCGCGGAACGTTTGCTCGCCAAAGGATATAATTTTCCAATAGGAAACTCCCGCTCCTCTAGAATACTTAAAATCGCTTCTCCCACCGCACCAGTAGCGCCCACAACCGCAATATCATAATTTAGTGACATATAACCTCTATTAAAAATTTCTATTTAGATGCGTTTATCAATAAACTTTAGTGAGCCAGGGGAAAAGCCTTTTTGTAAACCATCTGCCGCAGGGATGCGGCAGCTGAGCGTACATGGATGTATTTATAGCGTGTTTACAAAAAGGCTTTTCCCCTGGCTAACCGGCATAACCTCAACTAATAATTCTGCCCACGATGGCGCAACAGATGATCCATTAATACAATCGCCAGCATCGCTTCCGCGATCGGTACCGCCCGCAAAGCAACACACGGATCATGCCGGCCGGTAGTCACAATGTCTGTTAACTCGCCCTGTGTATTAATCGTCTGGCCAGGTATGCGCAGGCTGGAGGTAGGCTTAAAAGCGACTTGCACAATAATAGCCTGCCCCGTGGAAATACCGCCTAAAATACCACCTGCCTGGTTGCTCTTAAACCCTTCTGGCGTGATTTCGTCACGGTGTTCCGTACCTTTTTGTTCAACACAAGCAAACCCGGCGCCAATGCCAACCCCTTTTACCGCATTAATACTCATCATAGCGCTGGCAATATCGGCATCTAATTTATCAAATACCGGCTCACCTAATCCAGCAGGCACATTATTTGCCTCAATATGCAAACAAGCGCCGATTGAATTGCCTTCTTTAATTAACGCTTGCAGATAATGTTCTAATACAGGAATTTTTTCGGCATCAGCACAAAAAAAGGGATTTTGTTCGACTAATTGCCAATCGTTAATCGCACATTTAATAGCGCCTAATTGAATTAAACAGCCACGGATTTCAACGTTACAATGCTGTTTTAAATAATATTTAGCGATAGCGCCAGCCGCCACTCGCATCACTGTTTCACGCGCGGATGATCGGCCGCCGCCGCGATAATCACGGATGCCGTATTTTTTTGCATACGTATAATCGGCATGGCCAGGACGGAATTGATCTTTTATTTTTTCGTAATCACGCGAGCGTTGATCGGTATTTTCAATCATTAAACCAATAGGTGTCCCCGTGGTTTTACCTTCAAATACACCGGACAGTATTTTAACATGATCTGCTTCGTGCCGTTGTGAAGTATAACGCGATTGCCCACTGCGGCGGCGGTCAACTTCTTTTTGAATAATAGCTTCCGATAACGGTAGGCCTGGCGGACAACCATCCACAATACAGCCCAAAGCAGGCCCGTGGCTTTCACCAAACGTTGTAACAGAAAATAATTTACCGATAGTATTGCCAGACATAATTTAAATTCTTTTAATAATGAAAATTATTCACCCTAAATATTCTTTATATTCTTTTAACTGTTCCGCCGTCAATAAAAAGACCCCACCGCCGCCACGTTGAAATTCTAACCAGGTAAAAGGTATTTTTGGATAACGCGCTATCAATGCTGCTTCGCTATTACCTACTTCAACAATTAATGTCCCCTGCTCGGTTAGATAATCGCCTGCCTGCTGCAAAATTTTAATAGCAAAATCTAATCCGTCTTTTCCAGCAGCCAGTCCTAAAGCGGGTTCATGGTGATATTCTTTTGGTAATTCAGCCATTTCATA
>JBEPVU010000193.1:0-4472 GCA_041690855.1 Gammaproteobacteria bacterium
TAAACCATGTGCCGCAGGAAGCGGCACTTGAGCGTACAGGGATGTATTTACAGCGTGTTTACAAAAAGGCTTTTCCTCTGGCTAACCGGCACAGACTCAAAGCAAGTGGAAATAGTATATTAATAACGATAATACTCCGGCTTATAAGGGCCGGTGACTTTAACGCGGATATATTCCGCTTGTTTCGCGGTAAGTTTGGTTAAATGTGCGCCTAATTTTTTCAGGTGTAGACTGGCAACACGCTCATCTAAATGTTTTGGCAGCACATACACTTTGCCAGTTTCATAACGCTCTGGATGTTGCCATAATTCAATCTGCGCCAATACTTGATTGGTAAAAGAAGTCGACATCACAAAACTAGGATGTCCGGTCGCGCAACCTAAATTGACTAAGCGGCCTTCCGCCAATACTAATAAACGTTTACCGTCTGGAAAAACCACCTGATCAACCTGCGGTTTAATATTAATCCATTGATATTGTTTCAAAGACGCAATATCAATCTCAGAATCAAAATGCCCGATATTGCAGATAATCGCCATATCTTTCATCTGCTGCATATGTTCGTGTGTAATCACATCAATATTGCCCGTTGCGGTTATAAAAATATCCGCTACGCTCGCCGCTTTTTCCATGGTTACAACTTCATAACCTTCCATGGCTGCCTGCAATGCACAAATGGGATCAATCTCGGTAATCCAAACTTTTGCGCCTAATCCCCGCAAGCTTTGTGCGCACCCTTTACCGACATCACCATAACCTAATACAACAGTGATTTTACCGGCAATCATCACATCCGTTGCGCGTTTAATGCCATCGACCAGCGATTCACGGCAACCATATAAATTATCAAATTTAGATTTAGTCACCGAATCATTTACATTAATGGCCGGCGTAAATAATTTATTCTCCTGCTGCATTTGATATAACCGATGCACACCCGTGGTGGTTTCTTCAGAAATACCTTTTACGGCTTTTAATAATTCAGGATATTTATCATGCATCAATAAGGTTAGATCACCACCGTCATCTAAAATCATATTCGGGCGCCAGTTATCCGGGCCAAAAATGGTCTGCTCAATACACCACCAGAATTCTTCGTCTGTTTCACCTTTCCAGGCAAAGACTGGAATACCACGCGCTGCGATAGCGGCGGCCGCATGATCTTGCGTGGAAAAAATATTGCAGGAAGACCAGCGTACTTCAGCGCCTAAGTCAATCAATGTTTCAATTAACACGGCGGTTTGAATCGTCATATGCAGACACCCGGCAATCCGCGCACCTTTTAAGGGCTGCTGGCCACGATATTCTTCACGCAACGCCATTAACCCCGGCATTTCTACTTCTGCAATCGTAATTTCTTTACGTCCCCAATCCGCTAAACCAGCATCGGCCACTTTAAAATCAGCGGTAATATTTTTCAAAGAAGTTTGTGTCGTCATAGTAAATACCTTTATTTATTTGTTCTCAATTTATTACGCCGTTTTTTGCAGCAACGCCGCTTTATCCGTCCGTTCCCAGGTAAAGGCTGATTCCTCGCGGCCAAAATGCCCATAAGCAGCCGTTTGCTTATAAATCGGCCGCATTAAATCCAGCATCGTAATCAAGCCACGCGGACGCAAATCAAAATGCTGACGAATTAATTCGACAATTCTTGTATCCGGAATTTTACCGCTACCAAACGTATCGACACTAATGGATGTGGGTTCCGCTACACCAATCGCATAAGAAATCTGCACTTCACAACGATCAGCCAAACCGGCAGCCACTATGTTTTTCGCTACATAACGGCTTGCATAGGCGGCGGAACGATCCACTTTCGTAGGATCCTTACCCGAAAAACAACCACCGCCATGACGCGCCATACCGCCATAACTATCCACAATAATTTTACGTCCCGTTAATCCACAATCACCCAACGGCCCACCAATCACAAAACGTCCGGTTGGATTAATAAAATAACGCGTCTTGTCCGTTAACCACTCTGCTGGCAACACGGCTTTAATAATTTCTTCACGCACCGCTTCCTGCAAAGTCTTTTGATCAATTTCAGGATTATGCTGCGTAGACAACACCACCGCTTCAACACCTACGGGTTTACCGGCCGCATAACGCAACGTCACCTGACTTTTTGCATCCGGACGCAACCATGGCAAACGGCCATTTTTTCTTAACTCTGCCTGTTTTTTAACCAACCGATGCGCATACGTAATTGGCGCAGGCATTAACACTTCCGTTTCATTACTCGCATAACCAAACATCAAGCCCTGATCACCTGCGCCCTGCTCGTGATCAACCGTAAAATCCACCCCTTGCGCAATATCTTGCGACTGCTTCCCAATCGCTGTCATCACCGCGCACGATTCCCAATCAAAACCCATCGCCGAGCTATTATAGCCCACCTCTCGAATTGTCTCCCGCGCAAGCTGCTCCATATCCACCCACGCGCTCGTTGTAATCTCACCCGCAATCAACACCATGCCCGTCTTCACCAACGCCTCACACGCTACTCGCGCTTGCGTATCCTGCGCCAGAATCGCATCGAGAATCGCATCCGAAATCTGATCTGCAATCTTATCGGGATGCCCTTCCGAAACCGATTCAGAAGTAAAAAGATAATGCTCAATCATTTTCTAAAAACCTCGCTATTTCCTAAAAAATAGCATTGTACGTTGTTTTATCCCCCGATAGAATGTCTAATTATTAGAAATAATTTTTATTCAAGGTAAAAAAAACAATATGCCAACGCGCCAACAACTTGCCAACGCTATCCGCGCCCTCAGCATGGACGCCGTCCAGAAAGCCAACTCCGGCCATCCAGGCATGCCCATGGGTATGGCCGACATCGCTGAAGTTCTCTGGAACGACTTTCTCCATCACAACCCCGCCAATCCCCACTGGCTCAACCGCGACCGCTTCATCCTATCCAACGGCCACGGCTCTATGCTGCAATACGCGCTCTTACATCTCGCTGGTTACGATCTAACTCTTGAAGATCTAAAACAATTCCGCCAGTTACACTCTAAAACTCCTGGCCATCCCGAATTAGGCTACACTCCTGGCGTAGAAACCACCACCGGCCCTCTAGGTCAAGGCTTAGCCAACGCCGTAGGAATGGCTTTAGCAGAACGCACACTGGCAACACAATTCAACCGTCCCGACCATGCCATTATCGATCACTACACTTATGTCTTCCTCGGTGATGGCTGTTTAATGGAAGGTATCTCCCACGAAGTCTGCTCTTTCGCTGGCACACAAGCATTAGGCAAGTTAATTGCTTTCTGGGATGACAACGGCATTTCAATTGATGGCCACGTTGAAGGCTGGTTTACTGATAACACACCCCAACGTTTTGCAGCCTATGGCTGGCACGTTATTCCTGACATTGATGGCCATAACCCCGAACAAATCAAACAAGCCATTCTGCAAGCCCAGGCCATACAAGACAAACCCAGTTTAATCTGCTGCAAAACCATTATCGGTTACGGTTCACCCAATGCCGCCGGCACCCATGAAGTACATGGCTCGCCTTTAGGTGAAAAAGAAATTCAAGCCGCGCGCGAACAATTAAACTGGCATTATCCACCGTTTGAAATTCCGGCTGATATTTACGCCGCCTGGAACGCGCATGAAAAAGGCGCTGCCTTAGAAAAAACCTGGCAGACAAAATGGTTAGCGTATCAAAAAGCCTATCCTGAATTAGCGCAGGAATTACTACGCCGCCTTAATAAAGTTCTGCCAGAACAATTTGTAAAAGAAACCACGGCATTTATTAACAGTGCACAACAAAAAGCTGAAAATATCGCCACCCGCAAAGCATCACAAAACGCCATTATTCATTTTGCAGGTTTATTACCTGAATTACTGGGCGGGTCAGCTGATCTTACTGGCTCTAATTTAACCCAGTGGCCTGGCTGCAAAGCCATCACGCCAACAGAACCGATGGGTAATTATATTTATTACGGCGTACGCGAATTCGGTATGTCAGCGATTATGAACGGCATCGCATTATATGGCGGCTTTATTCCTTTCGGGGGTACCTTTTTAACGTTTACCGATTACGCACGCAACGCCGTACGCATGGCGGCGCTTATGAAACAGCGCGTTATTTTTGTGTACACCCACGATTCACTGGGATTAGGTGAAGATGGCCCTACCCATCAACCCATCGAACACGCCGCTATGCTGCGTTTAACACCAAATTTATCGGTATGGCGACCTTGCGACGCGGCAGAATCAGCCGTTGCCTGGCAGCAGGCTATTTTGCAAAAAGATAAACCAAGCTGTTTATTATTTTCCCGCCAGAATTTACCGGCACAAACACGCGATGAAAAAACTTTAAATAATATCGCCCGCGGCGGTTATATTTTATTAGATTGCGAAGGTGAACCTCAGGCCATTATTATGGCAACAGGTTCTGAGGTGCAATTAGCTATTGCGGCGGCAAAACAATTAAATGCGCAAAGCAAACACGT
>JBEPVU010000194.1:0-4453 GCA_041690855.1 Gammaproteobacteria bacterium
TGCCTATTAAAACGGTGGATTACGGCCTGCGGCCTAATCCACCCTACCTAAAAAGTATCTATCAACTCTCTTCCGGAAAATCCGCATTTGAATATACATTCTGTACGTCATCCAGATCTTCCAGCAGATCAATTAACTTTAACATTTTTTCAGAGGCTTCTTTGTCGAGAGCAACATAATTGGCGGCAATAAAAGTCATTTCTGCCTGCACAGGTTCTAATTTATGAGTGAGCATGGCATTTTTTACGGTATTAAATTCTTCTGGTGTGGTGGTAACGTCAATGCTGCCATCATCATTCGTAGTAACATCTTCTGCGCCCGCTTCTAAAGCAGCTTCCATAAGCTGATCTTCATTAGCGCCTGGCGCAAAAGTAATCACGCCTTTTTTGCTGAATAAATAACCGACCGAGCCTTCCGTCCCCAAATTACCGCCGCATTTGCTAAAAGCATAGCGTACTTCTGCAACAGTACGATTACGATTATCCGTCATGCATTCTACTAGCACCGCAACACCCGCAGGCCCGTAACCTTCATAGCGGATTTCTTCGACGTTATCGCCTTCCATGCCGCCAGCACCGCGCTTCATCGCACGTTCTACCGTATCTTTCGACATATTTTCAGCAAACGCTTTATCCACCGCTAAACGCAAGCGCGGATTGGTATTAATATCGCCGCCACCCATACGCGCAGCAACCGTGATTTCCCGAATGAATTTAGTAAATAATTTACCGCGTTTAGCGTCTTGTTTACCTTTACGATGTTGTATGTTCGCCCATTTACTATGTCCAGCCATTTTTTTTCACCTTAAATTATTATTTGCTTACTCAGCGGCTCCCGCTGAAACTTTACGTGTGCGAATGCCTAATTCGCGTAACTGTTTTTCATCTGCCGGTGTGGGCGCTCCCGTTAACGGGCAGCTTGCCGTTTGCGTTTTTGGAAACGCAATCACTTCACGAATGGAGCTTGCGCCCGTCATTAACATCATAAGACGATCAAAGCCAAACGCCAAACCGCCGTGCGGCGGGCAGCCATATTTTAAAGCGTCTAGTAAAAAGCCGAATTTTTCTTTCGCTTCTGCTTCACTTAAATTTAATAAGCGAAATACTGCCGACTGCATGGCCTGGTTGTGAATACGAATAGAGCCTCCCCCTAATTCCGTGCCGTTTAATACCATATCGTAAGCACGCGCAACCAGTTGGCCTGGATTAGCTTCCAGTTCCGCAACGTCTGTTACTTTCGGCGCGGTAAAGGGATGATGCACAAACTGCCAGCGGTTCCCCTCTTCATCCCATTCAAACAAAGGAAAATCGACTACCCATAAAGGTTTCCATTCACCCTGCAATAAATTTCGCTCATGGCCTAATTTAATCCGCAGTCCACCCAGCGCATCATTGACAATTTTTGCTTTGTCGGCGCCAAAGAAAATAATATCGCCGGTTTGTGCGTTAGTGCGTTGTAAAATCGCTTCGACGACATTATCGGGAATAAATTTTAAAATCGGCGATTGCAGACCCGCAACACCTGCGTTGCGATCATTCACTTTAATATACGCTAAGCCTTTTGCGCCAAATTGCGCGACATATTGCGTGTAATCATCGATTTCTTTGCGGCTTAATTCGCCACCGTTGGGCAGACGCAACGCGGCAATACGGCCTTTGGGATCATTGGCCGGGCCGGCAAATACTTTAAATTCCACGTCTTTTAATAAATCAGCGATATCCACGAGTTCTAATGGAATGCGCAAATCGGGTTTATCGCTGCCAAAACGGCGCATCGCTTCCGCATACGTCATGCGCGGTAAGGGATCAGGTAATTCAACCTGCAATAATTCTTTAAACAATTGCCGGATTAAACCTTCCATTAAGGTTTGAATAAATTCTTCATCAATAAAAGAAGCTTCCACATCGAGCTGCGTAAATTCCGGTTGACGGTCGGCGCGTAAATCTTCATCGCGGAAACAACGAACAATTTGATAATAGCGATCAAAACCGCTCATCATCAGTAATTGTTTAAAAAGCTGCGGTGATTGGGGCAAGGCAAAAAATTCGCCCGGATAGGTACGGCTAGGCACTAGATAATCGCGTGAACCTTCCGGCGTGGTTTTGGTGAGCATGGGCGTTTCGATTTCCAGGAAACCGTGGGCGTCCATATAATTATGAATAATCCGTGACGCTGCTGCGCGTAGTATTAAGCGCTTCTGCATTTCTGGGCGGCGTAAATCCAGATAACGGTGCTGTAACCGCACGGTTTCGCTGACCTGCGCATAATCATCCAACGCGAAAGGCACAGGTTCTGAAGGGTTTAAAATAGTCAATTCTAAGGCTGCAATTTCAATGCGGCCGCTGGCCAGCGTAGGGTTTTCCGTACCGGCTGGACGTGGCCGCACGTTGCCGCGCACTGCCAATACATATTCATTGCGGGTACTTTCAGCCCGCTTAAAGATATCGGACAATTCGGGATTAAAAACAATTTGCACTAGCCCTTCCCGATCGCGTAAATCGATAAAAATTACGCCGCCATGGTCGCGCCGGTGATGTACCCAGCCGCATACGGTAACTTCTTTGCCGATTAATGATTCATTGACCTGGCCGCAATAATGGCTTCTTTTCATGGTTTTTGCCTGTTTTTAAGTTAGTTTTAAGTTTTAAGCTCCTCCCCCTTCAAGGGGGAGGATTAAGGTGGGGGTGATCTAAGCTAGTTAAAGAAGTCTTTTGATTACCCCCATCCTAACCTTCCCCCTGAAAGGGGGAAGGAATAATACGCAAATCCTCAACGGGATGAGTATATAGAGATATAATGCCTGAACGCAGCATTTTAATAAATGCTGCGGTAAGAGTCGAATGATTAATTTAGTTTTTTCGATTAATGAAAGAGGGTGGGTTTTTGATCACTTTCGCCCTCGCTTCTGCCGTCACTTTCTTCTTCCTCTTGTAGAGACTTTTCGCCATTATTCTGGATGACATCACTTTTATGCGGTGCTTCAGGCACTGTATCAGGCTGAGAAAGGTTATGTTTTAGTTGTTGCTCCAGTTCATCTATTTCGGGTTTTGAAAAGCCCTTGTCATGATGCTCTCGCTGTAAAATGTGTGCCGTAGAATCTACATGCTGTAATGCGCTATCCGCCATAGCATTGTTAAGCGATTGCCGCTCTGTTTGCTCTAAGCGATTGCCAGATTTCTGCGGGGGCTTATTAAACCAGGCCGCTATTTTGGAGCCTGCGGCCTTTGCCCATCTTGCAACAGTAGGCGCCGCTTTATAACCAATGATGCCAACACTAGACGCCACTAGCAAAGCAATCCCGATAGGCGCCAGCGGTGTCAATAACAAAATAACGCCCACTAGCCCCACAGTACCACAAACAACCGCCGCTATTTTATCATTGCGCTGTTTTTGCGCCGTAGCCAGGTCTGTCTGGGTTTGCGTTATCTGCGTATTAATCCGGGTCAAGTCAGATTTAACAGCGGCTGCATCTGAACCCGATAGTGAAAAATTCATTTTTTTTGCAGTCGCATTAATTTCCGCATCAATTTCTTTTAAAAGCGCCTTGTGATCAGGTATCTGATTCTGCTGGTGCAACGGGGCTTTTTCACTATTTTTAATAGTGTGCAAGGCTTGTGTATAACCTAGCAAATTTTTTTGTCTATCTTCAGGCTTCGCTGCCATAATTTGACTTTTCAGTTCCAGTAGCTTCTGTAATCTTTGTTGCTCCTGTAACTGTTTGTTAATCTTAACTTCTTGGAAGATGGCTTTACCTAAATCAATGATATCGGATACCAAACCTGCTGCTGCCGCTGCTATAAAAAGCGTAATGGTAAGCGCAGGTAAAATAAGAATCGCTATAAACACACCTAGTGCAATCAATGCCAAAGCAATTTTCTGGGCTTTACTGGCATTGGATAATTTTTCATCCGCAAAAGATCTTGCCAGCGTAAACAATGCATTGATGCCGACCAGCAGCGCCCGTAAAGGTGGGAAAAAAGCGCCTGCCGCGTGGAGCAGCACTCCCAAGGGATGCAGCACATGGGCAATTTTGTCCAGAAAATGCACTGATTGATTCACATGCTCAACAACCGTATGCAAACCGGCAGACGTAGCGTGACCGGCGTCAACCTGGTTAACAGCCGCCTGATTCATTTTATCAGTATCCCCTACAATACCGGCTATCTGGTTAAAATGTACTACTTCTATGGCCGTATGAACAGCCTCTCCCGCCTTACCTGTTATATCTGGCTCAGCAGAGGGATTATCAGTCTTAGCGCGCTTTTCTGGCATAAATGACCTCATTGTATAAAAAATTTTTCTGTCCTACAGTTATTATAACAACGAAACCTTAATAAAAGCTTAAATCATGCAAACATAATAGGCACACCATAGGTTTATACATAAATTTAGCGCAAACCGTTTTCACCTCTCCCCCCGGGAGAGGTCGACGCGTAGCGGCGGGTGAGGGAGC
>JBEPVU010000195.1:0-4412 GCA_041690855.1 Gammaproteobacteria bacterium
GTATTTATTTTAGAAGTGATGGGCAGACATACCGGCTGGATTGCCGCCGCCGGTGGCCTGGCCGCTGAAAAAGCAGGTGAAGCGCCGCATATTATTTTATTTCCTGAAATCACTTTTGTCCCCGAAAAATTCTTAGCGCGTGTTAAAGAATGCGTCGAGAAATTTGGTTTTTGTGCAATTGTTGCTTCAGAAGGTATTCGTGATCAAGACGGCAAATTCTTAGCGGAAACCGGCTTACAAGATGCCTTTGGCCACGCGCAACTAGGCGGTGTAGCGCCTACGCTGGCGCAATTAATTAAACAGGCATTAAATTATAAATATCACTGGGCGGTCGCTGATTATTTACAACGCGCCGCGCGGCATATTGCATCGAAAGTTGATGTCGAGCAGGCTTATGCAGTAGGCAAAGCAGCCGTAGAATTGGCCGTAAAAGGCAAAAACGCCGTGATGCCGACCATTGTTCGCAAAGCCAGCAAACCTTATCGCTGGACGATAGGCGAAACGCCCCTGGCAACGGTGGCCAATCAAGAAAAAACCGTGCCGCGTCACTTTATTACCCAAGATGGTTTTCATATTACCCAGGCAGGCCGCAATTATTTATTGCCCTTAATTCAAGGCGAAGATTATCCACCTTATAAAAATGGCTTGCCACAGTATGTAGTACTGAAAAATAAGCGGGTGAAGAAAAAATTAAAAACGGCTTTTAGTAAGGGCTAAATCTCTCTTATGAGTAGCTTTTATGATCGATTCAAAGACAAAATAATGCATTAAAGAATTTTTTAGGCCTTAAACAGCAGGCAGCGCTCGAATCTATAGTTTTCTTTTGTCATCATACCGTCACAATTGCCCCTTAAAATAGGGCTTAGTTAATTCATTGTACTGATTACTAAGCCATGGCAACGATTGAAGATCTAAAAGAAAGTCTTAAGAATTTTGATAATTACCGCTGGGCAGTGTTGTTCACGTTGCCGATTGCAATAGCCCTGTTGATATTTTTAATTATGACCGGCGCCATTCTATTGCCGGAATGGTTTCTGGATTTGTTTATTGTTACGGATTTTGTCGGCGGGTTATTATCAGGTAATACGTATCTTGCCAGAATTTTCGATGGGCTTACTATCCGTCAGCAAAACAATGAGGGTACTGAACAAAAAAATACTTATTTTTTATCAACATTGTTCAATAGACGCGCAGCCAGTAATCGTCCGATAGGCAATTGGGAAAAAGCGGGTACTATTATCGGCGCTGCCCTGGGTATTGCGGCGGCGGTTACCTTGATTGTAGTGGTTCACACCGTCCTGCCCTTTTTAAAACCGCTGCATGCAATTATCTCGGCCACTCTTTTTACCATCCGGTATGTCAGTACATTTGCTGGTTTAGGCAATCGCCTGGGTTGCTGTACTGAAGACCATCGTTTACCAGGTGAAAAAGCGGCCATGGGTATTGCTGCCGTAATCGGGCTGGGGGTGGGAATTGCCTTATTTTTAACTTGTTCTGCCGCACTGGTGGGTGTTGCAGGCGTTACTACCTTTTTTACTGGCGGCGCTGCACTGCCCGTCTGGATAGCTGGCGCTATTTTTGTAACAACTTTTGCCAGCCAATTTGCCGCCACAGCGGATTATACTTCAAAAGCAGGCTATTTTTTTAAATATTGTTTTGAAAAAAACGGCGAGGCCGAACCTGATCCTGAATCAGGATTAGACTCTGGACAAACATCGCGCGTTGTTCAGGTCGTAAAACCTAAATTCCATGAATACCGCGGTGCGGCAGTAGGCATCGTGGTTGGTTTAATCGTCGGCGCGATTATTTTAACGGCGCTAGCTATTTTACAACCACATATTTTTGTGGGGATAGTGGGCATTGCGATAGGTGTCGCTATTTTTACCAGCAGCACAGGTTTATTCGGCAGTGTTTGCTCACGTACCGGGCGATTTCTGGATGGATTTAAGAAAAAAAATGACGCTTCTATTGATTCTGGTGCAGAAAAAACGTTAGAAAAAAAACCGGTCAATCAACCAGCACCGCCTGCACAAGATAAATCCTGGTACAACAAATTGTTTAGCTATTTCAAAAAAAATCCGGCGCCGGAAAAATCAGATCAAAACGACGAATTCAATAAGACACCAAAACCTACGCCAGCAAAAACTAAGTCTCCCAAAAACGATTGGAGTCATTCGATGTTTGGTCGTTCGAGCAACCCTAAAAAGAAAAGCGCTAATTTTATTCAAGATCATTTAGTGGGATATTCTACTAAAACCCCATTGCGTTATTCTCAATAAATCAGCTCATTACTTTTTCCTAAATTCAGCCCATTGGAACCTGCACAATCTCCTCACTCAACAGATGGGTGAAAGCACTTTCTTTACCAGGCGTTGTTTGGGGAAAATACAGGTGAAAATGCTGCCTTTGTCAGGCTCGCTTTCTATCATCAATTTACCGCCATGGCGGATTAGTACATGTTTGACAATGGCCAGGCCAAGGCCGGTGCCGCCATTGTCGCGGGAACGTGCTTTATCCACGCGGTAAAAACGTTCGGTTAAGCGGGGAATATGTTTAGCGGCAATGCCAATGCCGCTGTCTTGCACAGAAAAATACGCTTTATTATTTTGTGAATACCAATTAATTTTAATCTGGCCTTGCTCCGGCGTATATTTTACGGCATTGAAAATAATATTAGAAAATAAGCTGCGCAATTCCGCTGCGCTGCCACGCAGCATTAAATCACCTTCTGCCTGCAATTCAATCTGATGCTGCGCTTCGCTACTTAATTGTTGCGCTTCTTCTTGAATACAGCTTAATAATTCTGTCACTGATATGACTGATTTAAGCGCTTTTTCCTGTTCATTATTTTCCAGCCGTGAAAGCAATAATAAATTCTCTACTAGATTTTCCATGCGCGCGGTTTGTTGTTGCATCTGCAAAAACATTTTACGCCAGGGTTTAGTTTCATCTAAATCCTGATCTAATAATATTTCCAGATAACCATGCATTACGGTTAATGGTGTACGCAGTTCATGCGAGACATTCGCCACAAAATCCTGCCGTATGCGTTCAAGATGTTGAATATGTGCGACAATGGGTTTTGGCAGTGATTCCATCAAAGCCTGAATACTGATTTTCATACATCATCACCTGTCCAACAATAACCTGCGCCACGCACAGTTTGAATACAATCGGCATAGCCATAAGGCTTTAAGCGATCACGTAAGCGGCGAACCTGCACATCAATCGTGCGTTCATTAACATCACTTTCGCCCTTCCATACTAAATCGAGCAACTGACTTCTGCTATACACTTTAGCGGGATGTTTCATAAAAAAATGTAATAAACGATATTCCAGCGGCGTTAATGTTAAGGGCTGTTGTTTAATAGTGACGCGATGATTATTGGCGTCTAACCACAAATCCTGCTTTTTAAGTATGCCTTCCGGCGACATTAAAGTGCCACGGCGCAAGACACTTTTAATACGTGCAATCAATTCACGCGGTGAAAAAGGCTTAGTGATATAATCATCCGCACCGACTTCCAGTCCGCGTACTTTATTATTTTCTTCCGCGCAGGCCGTTAATAAAATAATAGGAATATCCTGTGTCAACGTTTGCTGTTTAAGCTGGCCGATAAAATCAATCCCGCTTAACCCTGGCAACATCCAGTCTAATAAAATTAAATCCGGCCTATGTGTGGCAATCCGCTGTTTCGCCACCGCGGCATTCTCGGCTTCAAATACTTTAAAACCAGCCGGCTCAAGCGCAAATTTCAACATATCCCGAATGGGCGCTTCATCTTCAACGATTAATAAAGTAGGATTTTTCATTTTTTTATATTACTGCGCAAATAAAGTTGGAATACAGATCATCTGCACCGTATTGCCATCAGGGTCTAAACAATAAAAACTCCGCGTACCATCCCGATGCGTACGGGACGCGGTTTTTAACGTGACTTGCTGGGCTTTTAAATAATCATACCAGACATCGACCTGTTCCATTTCGGCGATAATAAATCCTATATGATCCAGGCGTTGTTGCAAGCCAGGATTAAAACCTTCTTTTGCGCGATGCAACGCCAGATTATCATTGCCCGAGGTTAAATAAATATTATCCTCGTCAGGATGCCATTCTATTTTCATCCCTAACAGTTCCGTATAAAAATGCACACAGTCTGCAAACTGCTGTACAAACAAGGCAACATGCCGTAAGCCAGCAGTGGGTTTTGGTTTTTGCATAAATAACCTACTGTTAAAATTTTGTTTTAATTTTCACCTCTCCAGCGGGAGAAGTCGCCGCAAAGCGGCGGGTGAGGGAACTCTTATCAGTATGCAATTCATTATTGAAGAAAGCCTTTTTTATCCCCCTCACCCGCCCAGGCTGCGCCTGGTCGGTCTCTCCCGCTGGAGCTGTCTCTTATAAACATCT
>JBEPVU010000196.1:0-4398 GCA_041690855.1 Gammaproteobacteria bacterium
GCCTATTGTACTGGACTTGCAAAAATTGAATGATGATAGCAACCCTATTGATTTTACTGGCATCATAAAATGTATGCGTGATCATAACATTGTACCCGTTGGTGTACGTGGCGGCAGGCCACAGCAGCACAAGCAGGCACAAGAAACAGGCCTGGCTATTTTTCCTAATGCAAAAGCAGAACCCCGTGAAGCTGGAGGCAAAACAGTTAAAACCACCCCTGCAAAAGCGGCTGCTACGACAAATATCTCTAAATTAGTCACGCAACCGGTACGTTCGGGCCAGCAGATTTACGCACGCAATGCTGATCTCATTGTATTAGCGCCGGTGAGTCATGGCGCTGAACTGCTTGCAGATGGCCATATCCATGTTTATGGCACACTGCGCGGCCGCGCACTCGCGGGTGTAATGGGTGATCAAAACGCGCGCATCTTTTGCCAAAGTTTAGAAGCGGATTTAGTAGCCATCGCTGGCCATTACTGGGTAAGCGAAGATTTGCAAAATAGCCCGATTAAACAGAATGTTCATATTTATCTGGAAAATGACCATTTGCAGGTTAAAACTTTATAAAGCGCCCTGATCATTCCCCTTTTTCAAAGGGGGAGATTAAAATTCATACGGGTAGCCACCTTTCTATGAAACATCTAAACGTAGAGTTATCCCTAATCTTCCTCCTCGGCCTTATTATTTTCACCTTTGGCCTTGGTAATCATGAATTTGTTCAATTTGAATCTCGCTTTGGCGTATTCGCGCAGGAAATGCTCAGAAACGGCATCAGCTTTTTTCCAACCACGTATAATCAACCCTATCCCGATTATTTAGCCACACAAACTATTTTAACGTATTTATTTTCGTTGCCCACGCACAAAATCACTATTTTTACAGCCGTACTACCTACTGCAATAGCTTCTTCCCTTACCTTAGTTTTTATTTATTTAATTGGCCGCTTGCATGCGCGTTTATTAGGTTTATATGGCGTTTTATTTGCACTGTTTAGTTTTTATTTTCTAGCCGCCGCTCGTACGATAACATTGGATCAATTTACCTGCGCCGCTACCGCCGCCTGTTTTTATTGCGCTTATTCAGCCGACTTACTGAATAAAAAAAATCGCCTCTGGTTAATCCCCTTTTGCTGGATGCTGAGCTTTGCCATCAGAGGGCCGATCGGATTAGTCATTCCGGCAAGTATCATTGGTTGTTATTATCTTATCCAGAAAGATATTAAAATGTTAATCATTATGATCGGCAGCGCTATCAGTTTATTATTGCTGGGGCTGGCGGGATTAATAGGCGCTGCCTGGCAGCAAGGCGGCCACGCATTCGCCAGTCAAGTGATTCATATGCAGATAACAGGCCGCGTTGCCGCCGCTAATCCAGTGCCTTTTTATTATTATTTCACCGCTACTTTTACCCAGTATGCGCTTACCTTTCCTATCGCTATTGCTGTTTTTATCAGTTACATCAAAAATTATAGTCGCAAAACAACAGAACAAGATTTCATCTTATTGAAACTATTAGCCAGTTGGATACTGATTATCTTAATTGGTATGAGTATTCCTACTGATGAAAAAATGCGTTATATATTACCTATTACACCTGCCGTTAGTTTAGCCGCGGCATTTTTATATTATCGAACGTCTGACCATCGTCTGTTAGTTTTTTTAAAAGCCGTTGTTCATCGCATTTGTCTGCTATTACCTTTTGCAGGCCTGTTGTTAGTCGGTATTTTTTTTGCAATCAGTCATGCAAAACATATCGACTTAACAATTTCTTATTTTAAGCTAAGCTTATTACTCAGTTTGCTTTGTGCAGGAACGATTATTTGCCGAAAAAAATTAACACACCTTGAATACTATCCATTAAGTATTTTTATAATAGGGGTATTAAGCTTTATTGTTATTTACGCGCTGATTGCCCAGCCTTTAAATGTTAAATTTAATCAAGCAAAGCCTTTTGTACAGCAGGTTGAAGTATTAAGGCAAGCGTCACAAAAACTGGTGTTTTATCGTATTGGCCCTGATGGAGAAGATATCAAATATAAGGTAGCAGCAGACAAACCCCTGCAGCCAATTTTTATGCAAAACCCCGCCGCTATTTTACAATTTTCTAACCCCGCTATTTTTATAGCAAAAGTAAACGACTTTAATCAATTAACTTCTCAGGAAAAAAACCCGTTAAAAATATTTTTTACAGGAAAATTAGGCGCTCAAGATTGTATCGTTTTTGCAAAATCTGTCGAATAATTCCCGCCCCACTTTAATAGTATCTCTTTCAAATCTTCTGGTTTAATAGGTTTAGTAGCAACCGCATCCATGCCCGCCGCTAAACAATTATTTTTATCTTCTTCATGCGCAAAACCAGTAATTGCGATAATAGGCGTATGTTTTTTAGCGCCTTCACGATGTCGTATTTCTTCAGTGATTTCAAGGCCACTGATTTCTGGCAACCCGACATCCATAAAAATAACATCGTAATCATTGGCGCACATAGCCAGCGCCTGCATGGCGTTTTCAGCTAAATCAACCTGACAGCCTAATTTTTCTAACATTCTAATATGAACACGTTGTACAACCGGGCTATCTTCCACCAGTAAAACACGCCAGTGTGCTGATACAGGTATAGCAGGCGCCGCTTTTTTCCTAGGATGATTTTTATCAGTCCACTTTTCCCAGGACGCAGTTAATAACGCAAGTAATTCGGAAGGATGTACCGGCTTGGTTAAACAATCGAAAAAGCCTATCGCTTTTGCGCGTTCTTTCGCCGTAATAGGACTCGGTGGCATTAACAATAACAGCATAGGTTTTAATACTAAACTTGTCTGATTATTAATTCTTGCGCCTAATTGCATAGCATCAATACTCGCGAGTTGTTGATCAATAATGACAACATCAAAAGGTTCTTTACGGCGCTGCGCGGTGAGTAAGATATTGATGGCATTAGCGCCTGTCGTTACCTCGCTTAACGAACTACCAATATGTTTATAAAGCACTTCACCCCGTAAAGTATCATCCACTATTAATACTCTTACCGTTGACTGGTAATCTTCCCAGGCAGAAATATCTGTTGTAGCATTTTGCAAAGCAAAAGGAATTGTACAGATAAAAGTAGAGCCCTGGCCTGGCTGGCTCTCAACATCCATATGCCCACCCATTAATTCAACATAGGCTTTACTCAGCGTTAACCCCATGCCTAAACCACCATAACGGCGTGAATAAGAAGAATCAGCCTGGTGAAAGCGATCAAAAATCTGGTTTAGTTTATCGGCAGGAATACCAATGCCTGTGTCTTTAATGGTTATTTCTAAGGTAGCCCGCTCAGACGTTAATTGCATGGGTTTTATTGCAACGGTAATATAGCCTTGATCAGTAAATTTTACGGCATTGCCTAAAAGATTCAGCAAAACCTGCCGCAAAGCACGCGCATCGCCTATCACTTTATTGGGTACATTACCTTCATAATCCACTAGCAATTCCAAGCCTTTTACTCTCGCTTGAAAAACGAGAATATCAGTAATGTCTTCAATTAATTGGCGTAAATCCAGAGGCGCCTGTTGCAATTCAATTCTACCCGCTTCAAGCCGATTTAAATCTAATAAATCGTTAACGAGGGACAGTAGATGTTCACTGGCTTTAATAATGTCTTCTACCTGATCATGCTGGCCTGGCAGTAAACAATCTACCGACAATAATTGCGCCATACCAATAATACCACTTAAGGGAATACGCAATTCATGGCTGATCATAGCGAGAAATTCGGATTTGGCGCGATTAGCAGACTCAGCACGTTCTTTGGCTTCAATTAAAGATTGCTCATAAGCCTGTTCCCGCGTTACGTCTTCGGCTATGCCTGCAAAGCCTATACAGTTATCCTCATCATCAAAAATGGGAAAGCTAGTGTCTTTTATAAATCTAATCTCTCCATCGGGACGAATAATACGATAATGCTCGTTATATATTGTTTCGTGCATTACTAATTCTTCACTCCTCTCCCCTACTTTAAGCGCCATTCGCTGACAATCTTCCGGATGGATATAACTGTCCCAGCTTTCAGGATGTTTATACAAGTACTGGCGACTACGTCCCCAAATTGTTTCATAAGCCGGACTAACATATAACTGAATAGAATAATCCGCGCTACGAATCCAAAATACATTACAGCTTTTCTCAGCCAGTCGAATAAAATATTGGCTATTTAATACTGTATTTAATGATGACGATGGAGTTGCAATAAATCCTCCCAAAGGTAAATGATCTTTTTGAGATTTATCCATATTGGTAATTCCTTATGAATCCAGAGTAAATATTCACCTATAAGCCTAGCATAAAAAATTAAAAATTACAGTATTGCCGCTTTAAAGAACAAACAATAAAAATAGAAAATGCATTAAATATAAAATAATA
>JBEPVU010000197.1:0-4420 GCA_041690855.1 Gammaproteobacteria bacterium
GAGCTCCCTCACCCGCCGCTACGCGGCGACCTCTCCCGGGGGGAGAGGTGAAAATTACTTGTGCTAGATTTATGTATAAACCTATGCCCGCTGGAGAGGCGAAAATACTTTCTTAATAAAATCTATACCCAGACAAGCACCTCGCCTTTATTAGTTAATCCAACGTGACCTCCCACTGAAAGACGGGTATTTTTACTGGAATTCACTTTATGAAAGTTACGGCTATTGAAAAAAACCAGGCTATTGGCTTTGATGGAAATTTCAGCAAACTCTTTATCTTTAACAATGATTGGATCATAGCCATACGTGTCCTTAATAAGATATTGATCGTCTTCTTTTTCCCAAGGTTTATTATAAACAATACATTCTCCACCTTCGCCTGGATCTGTCAGGTAAATATTCCAGGCATATTGTGCAATCATGTTGGAAATAGACCAATAGGATGGCACAAATTGGGCAAAATCAGCATGAAGTAAAGCAGAATTTTTTAATTCGCGGATCATAACGTAAGTGTACTGCTTTTCCATTTGCGTAGCGATATGCACAGGCTTTTGAATTTGATTTTCAAAAAAAGCCATCATTTTTTTAACCGGATCAAATCCTGCCTGCTGGCAGAATGCTGCATATTCCTGAATTGATTTCTCAGCAACAGGAAAATATTCTTCCGGGGTTTTATTTTCATAAAGATAATGTGTTTCAAACAAATGATGCGCAACGGGAGCGTCTGAAAGATCGAAATTGTATTGATACTGTCCCAAACCTTTCGAGGCAATGACTTCACAGAGTTTTGCAGATTCGGCAGGTGTTAAGAAATCATCAATCTGAATATAGGGAATCGTGTTATCAAATAAATCCCAAAAAGCTTGTCCCGATACAGTCGCAGGTCGCGGTTGCCATTTCATTGATAAATACCTCTTGTTGAAAATAGATTTACACTATACCAGTAGCGTTCTAAATTTTCGTTTTTTAAATGCGCTGGTGCGTATTATTCCTTCCCCCTCACCCGCCCAGGCTACGCTTGGTCGGCCTCTCCCGCTGGAGAGGCGAAAATACTTTCTTAATAGTATAAAATCGTTTTTTTACCTATTTACTAAAGTAAAACCACATGAACCGCATACAACTTCTCAGCCCTCAACTTGCTAATCAAATCGCTGCCGGTGAAGTGATTGAACGGCCAGCCTCTGTTATTAAAGAATTATTAGAAAATAGTTTAGACGCTGGCGCTCAGCAGATTGAAGTCGATATTGATAAAGGCGGTATCCAGCGTATTAAAGTGATGGATGACGGTTGCGGGATTTATAAAGAAGATTTACCGCTGGCTTTCAGCCGCCATGCCACCAGCAAAATCCGCACGTTAGATGATTTAGAACAAGTCATCAGCTTAGGTTTTCGCGGCGAAGCGTTAGCCAGCATTGGCTCCGTTGCCCGCGTGACGTTAAGCTCACGTACGCCCGATGCACCCACCGGCTGGCAAATCAAAATTGAAGGCCAGGCAACCGCAACCGAACCTACACCCCTTCCACATCCACAAGGCACTACCCTAGAAATTTTAGATTTATTTTTTAATACTCCTGCCCGCCGCAAATTTTTACGTACCGAACAAACCGAATTTAATCACACCGAAGAAGTCATCCGGCGTTTAGCTTTAAGCAGTTTCACCGTAGGGATTACCTTAAAACACAATAAGCGCACCATTTATCAACTACGCACCGCCACCACCGACCATCACCGCACCCAGCGCGTTGCCGATATCTGCGGCGCCGCCTTTATCGAACAAGCTTTATACATCGACCTGGAAGCCTCCGGCTTACGCTTATGGGGCTGGCTTTCCCTACCCACCTTTTCACGCGCCCAACCTGATTTACAATATTTTTACGTCAATGGCCGCATGATAAAAGATAAACTCGTCAACCACGCCGTCAGACAAGCCTATCACGACGTACTCTACAACAAACGCCATCCAGCGTTTGTATTATTTCTAGAACTAGACCCCACTGCTGTTGACGTCAACGCCCACCCCGCCAAACACGAAGTCCGCTTCCGCGACAGCCGCCTAATCCACGACTTTATCCAAACCAGCATCCACAAAGCCCTCAGCAGCCTAAAACCCAGCACCCAATTCACCTCCGCCCCCAAACCAACACTACCAAACCATTCAACCTACCAACCACAACAACGCCCTATTCCCTTGCAAGTACAAGAAGAAATGGCCATTTACAAAGCACTACACGAAGCCCCAAGCAACTCAACCAACTCCTCCTCTACTCCACCAGCAAACCTAGAGGAAAAACTCGAAAAAATCGACACCCTATTCACTTCATTAGCACAGCAAACACCCCCAACAGAAAACCAATTATTCAACTCATTCAACGCCCTTAACCCGAGGGGTGGCGCGGAGGCGGGTTCCCTATCACGCGCAGCTTGCGAGCATGATAGGGTGCCGCAGCGACAGGACCCCGAGGCCACGGACTGTGAGACTGTGAACTCCGAAGCAGCCACAGACGAAGTACCACCACTAGGTTTCGCCCTCGCCCAACTCCATGGCATCTACATCCTAGCCCAAAACCAACAAGGCCTAATCCTAGTCGACATCCACGCCGCCCACGAACGCATCACCTACGAAAAAATGAAAATCGCCCTGCAAACCGAAGGCATCAAAACCCAGCCATTGCTCATTCCCATCTCCATCACCGTCAGCGAAAAAGAAGCCAGCTTCGCCGAACAAGCCACCGAATTATTCACCAGAACAGGCATCACACTCGAACGCCTAAGCCCTACGACACTAATCATTCGCGCAATACCCGTTTTACTCAGCGATGCTAATATCAACCAATTAATACGCGATGTTATTGCTGATTTAATCGAACACAACACCAGCACCCGCATCAATGACAACATTAACGAACTGCTCGGCACTATCGCCTGCCGCAGCTCCGTACAAGCCAATCGCCTTATGACCGTTCCCGAAATGAATGCGTTACTACGCGACATTGAACGCACGAAGCACAGCGGTCAATGCAATCATGGCCGTCCTACCTGGTTGCAATTAACGATGACGGAACTTGATAAATTATTTCTACGCGGCAGATAAAATATGAATACTAAACAACTCCCTGTTATCTGCGTAATGGGGCCTACAGCAGCCGGCAAAACCGATATCGCCGTAAAACTTGTGCAGGCATTACCGTGTGACATTATCAGCGTAGACTCCGCTATGATTTATCGCGGTATGGACATTGGCACTGCAAAACCTGGCGCTGATATTCAAGCTATTGCGCCCCACCGCTTATTAGATATTTGCGATCCCGCTGAAAGTTATTCCGCCGGACAATTCCGCACAGATGCGTTACGCGAAATCAATGACATTATTCAGCACAACCGTATTCCGCTGCTAGTTGGTGGAACCATGTTATATTTTCATGTTTTACAAAACGGCCTGGCGCAATTACCGCAAGCTAATAATGCCGTGCGTGAGTACATCAATCAGGAAGCACAACAATTAGGTTGGCCAGCATTACATGAACGCCTACAGAAAATTGATCCCATTGCTGCTGCCCGTATTCACCCCAACGATCCACAACGTTTACAACGTGCGCTTGAAATTCATGCCATTACTGGCAAAACTTTAACTACTCTGCTGCAAGAGCAAACAGAAAATAAATTACCTTATGAATTTATTAATATCGCCATCGCACCTACCGATAAACAATTACTGCACGCTAAAATTGCGCTACGTTTTAACGCCATGTTAGAACAAGGTTTTATTGAAGAAGTTGAAAAATTGTATCAACGTGGGGATTTGCAGGCTGATTTACCGGCCATCCGCGCAGTAGGTTATCGGCAAGTCTGGGATTATTTAGCGAATAAAATCACCGAGGCAGAAATGCAAGAACGCGCTATTATTGCCACGCGTCAATTAGCGAAACGGCAAATGACCTGGTTACGGAGTTGGCAGGATTTGCAATGGTTCGTCAGTGAAGATATTGACAGCTTCAATTCCATTTTAAAATTCTTAACGCGCTTTATACCACGCTAAAAACTTCTGCAATGCACGCTGACGAAAAGCATATTTTACAAACTCCGGCGAATGCCGTAATTCAGCATAGGTTTTATCCGAGCCATGCGGTTTAAAAATAGCGGTTAACGGCAATTGCGGATGGGTTTCTGCTTTGACAGGTCGCACAATAGTGCCATCACAGCGGCCTTCAAAAGTTTCAATAATATTGCCGTCAATATAAGCTAATTGCAGAATAAAAGCGGCTTTGTCATGTTCATCAACCAGTTTAAAAATACCTTCAAAGCCTAAACCTTGAAAAATATGTTTAGATAAGGTGCCAGGAAATTGATTATATTTTTCAAAAAATATACCGCCATCATCGACTAATAGCGGTTTTTTTAATAACTGCCAGGCTTTCTGCGC
>JBEPVU010000198.1:0-4410 GCA_041690855.1 Gammaproteobacteria bacterium
ATCGATAGCAACTAATTTTGTTAAATCAACACCGGTTTCAATACCTAAGCCTTGCAGCATATAAATAACATCTTCCGTAGCCACATTACCTGCTGCGCCTTTGGCATAAGGACAACCGCCTAAACCCGCAATGGAACTATCAATGGTACTGATACCCAAAGCCAGACAAGCATAAATATTCGCTAATGCCTGTCCATAAGTATCGTGGAAGTGAATAGCAATATGCTCGATGGGAATTTTTTTGATAACGGCTGTGATTAATTGTTGTGCTTTGTGCGGTGTGCCAACGCCAATGGTATCGCCGAGCGAAATTTCATAACAACCCTGGTTAAATAAATAAGTCGCTAACTCAACCACTTTTTGCACATCAACAGCGCCTTCGTAAGGGCAGCCTAATACACAGGAAATATAAGCGCGCACAGGTATTTGTTGTGATTTTGCTGCTGCGATAATAGCATCAATACGCAGCAGACTTTCAGCCAGAGAGCAATTCGTATTTTTTTGTGTAAATGTTTCTGAAGCGGCTGTAAATACCGCGACTTCCTGTGCGCCGGCTGCAACGGCTGCTTGAAAACCCTGTAAATTAGGCGCTAGCACAGGATAACGAATATTAGGATACACGGTGATATTTTCTAATACCTCCTGCGTATCCGCCATTTGCGGCACCCATCTGGGCGAAACAAAACTACCTGCTTCGATAACCTTTAATCCCGTCGTAGATAAGCGATTGATTAATTCAATTTTAGCCGCGGCTGGCAATGATTTAGGTTCATTCTGCAAACCATCGCGCGGGCCTACTTCCACTATTTTAACGTGCCTGGGTAAATTCATTTGGATTTCGTAACCTCATCAAAAGCCAGTAATTCAGCTCCTTCACTCACTAAATCACCTACGGAAAAATACCATTCTTTTATAATACCTGTATAGGGTGCGTGAATAGTGTGTTCCATTTTCATGGCTTCTAAGATGGCCAGCGGTTCACCTTTATTAACCTGATCGCCGGTTTTTGCATACAGCATAACGATTTTTCCAGGCATAGGCGCTGTTAAGTGCGATTGCTGGTTATAGGATGCTTGCAAAAAATCAGCATTATCCGTATCGGCGTACGTTAATTGATAACGCTGACCATTCACCAGAATATATAAAGCAGGTTGAGCGTAAAAAATAGTAGCTTGATAAAAATCGCCATTAATTTCAACCTGTAATTCAGCTTCATGCAGTAATATCTTAGTTAAGTGGAAAATTTTTTCCTGAAGAGTGATTTTACAAGCATTGTTAACATATTCTATGAGCGCTATTAAATGACTATCGCCATGATTAAAACTTATTTTTTGTTGCGCAGGTAAATTTAAGCGCCAGCTATTTATTTCATGCCAGGGCGAAAATACCTTATTTTTTTGCTGCAATACAATATAAAGCGTAGCCAGTATTTGAATAATATCGGTGACAGGTGCAGTGTTAAAAAGTTCATCTTGATGCTGATTAATAAAATTGGTATGGATATCACCTGCTATAAAAGCAGCATGACGACTAATATTGGTTAATAAGTCCAGATTAGTTTGCAAGCCTACTAATTGAAATTGCGCTAAAGCAGCGGTTAATTGCTGTAAGGCGCTGGTGCGATCTTCCGCCCAGACAATTAGTTTTGCCAGCATAGCGTCATAATAAGGGCTTATTTCATCGCCTGTCGTGAATCCACTGTCTAATCTTACAGTGGATGTTTCAGTCGGCGTTTTTAGATAAATAATTTTACCAATGGCAGGCAGAAAATCTTTATAAGGATCTTCAGCATAAATACGCGCTTCAAAAGCATGGCCATGACTGATTAATTGTTTTTGTTTAAGCGGCAAAGATTCACCAGCAGCCACTTTTAATTGCCATTCAACCAGATCAAGCCCTGTAATCATTTCAGTAACAGGATGTTCTACCTGCAGGCGGGTATTCATTTCCATAAAATAAAATTGCTCGTCCACCACAAGAAATTCGATTGTACCTGCACCGGTATAGTGAATCGCGCGTGCGGCCGCTACGGCCGCCGCACCCATTGCTTTTCTTAATTGAGCGGAAAGATAAGGCGCAGGCGCTTCTTCAATAATTTTTTGATGGCGGCGTTGAATAGAACAGTCTCGATCGAATAAATAAACCGTTTCGCCGTGATTATCGGCAAAATCTGCACTTCAACATGGCGTGGTTGCGTAAAATATTTTTCAATCAGTAATTGGTCATTGCCAAAGCTGGCTAATGCTTCGCGTTTAGCAGCGGCTATTGCGCTGGCTAATTCACTGGTTTTACGCACAATCCGCATGCCTTTACCGCCACCGCCTGCAACGGCTTTTAACAGCACAGGATATTGCAATGTATCGGCCGATTTTTGCAGAGTTGCCAACGTTTGATCATCGCCATGATAGCCTGGAATTAAAGGCACACCCGCTTTTTCCATAATACGTTTAGCCGCACTTTTTGATCCCATGGCACGGATGGCTTTGGCAGAAGGGCCAATAAAAACAAGATTGGCCTGCTGGCATTTTTCAGCGAATTCAGCATTTTCTGACAAAAAACCATAACCTGGATGAATGGCCTGCGCACCTGTTTCCAGCGCGATCTGGATAATTTTATCGGCACACAAATAACTTTGCTGAGCAGGGGCAGGGCCTATATAATAGGATTCATCTGCCAGTTTGACATGCAATGCAGCTTTATCGGCTGCTGAATAAACAGCTACGCAGCTTATACCCGACTGCTTTGCTGTTTTGATGATACGGCAGGCAATTTCGCCGCGATTGGCAATTAAAATTTTAGTAAACATGGAATTTTGTGTTACCTTAATAAAACGTTTTAAGTATATATCCTATGTCGAATTCTGCAAACGTGCAAATTTGATAATTAAGTCGCTTTAAATTTTCAGGATGATGCAGGAGGATTTAAGCTTTTGATCTTAAGCTGGATAAAAATATTAAAAAAAAGAGAGCGGATCATGAAAAGAAAAAATAGCGATGAAGATATCAAACTTACAAAAATACAAAAGGAAGCAGGAGCTACAGATTTAGTCAATAAATTAAAAGAGTTAAATGATAAAAAAGATAACACAGAAGCCTGTTTATTATTAATGTATAACTTAGAAGAAAAAGACTTTATAAATTATATCACTGAATCTTCAGAACGTCTGAAAGAATTTTTACTACCCTATCATTTTTGCCCGGGCAGCAATAATTATATTGGACTGCTCTTATCACAAGTGGATAATGTTGAAATATTAAATGCTTTCCAGCAAGAATTAGAGAAATTGTCTGTAAAATATAAATCTCCCTTGGCAATATTAATTAACAACCTGGAGAAAAAAGAATTTATAAATTATTTCAGTGAAAATGAAGAAAAAATGAGTGATTTTTTGCAATCCCATAATTTTTATTTAGATAGCGATTATTTAAATAATTTATTTTTAATGCAAATCAGTAACATTGAAATATTATCTTTTTTTAAAAAAGCATTAAAAGATTCATTAGAGGAATCTAAAACTCATAATAGATCAAAATTAAAAAACATACATTCATTACAAGGAAATGCTAAAAAAACAGTTGATTTTGAAAAAAATAAAATATCAAAAAATACATTTTTTTCAATAAATAAAGCTGAAAAAATATATTCTTTAATAGTGGATTCCTTTCAAAAAGAATTAGAGGGCTGCTTAAATAACAGAAAGGAAATAATGCTAGAAAATGTTGTGAATCGAATGTTAGCGTTGTTGCTAATAGATAAGGAAAAATTGCAAAAAGAGAAAGAATTAATAGATGATAATGATGAAAAAATTGATATTTTTGATACTGGCTTGCAGCAAAAAATAAAACAAGATGAATTATTAATGAATGTTAAGGAACAAATATTAAAATTACTGCTGGTAAGAAAAAGCTACATTACTGACGTAGAAATAATGCAAGAGCTTGCGCAGAAATTAAAAAAAATTCTTAATGAGGAAGAGAATTTTAAGAAATCATGTGATCTGCTGGCCGCTAATATTAAAAATGAAAAATTCATAGAACATATTACTGAGCATTTAGAGGAATTTTTATTGCCCTGTCATCCTGATGCTGGTAATACTCATTACGCCAGGTTTTTTTTAAAACAAATAAAAAATATTGATACATTAGAAAAATTTGCAAAAAATTTGAAAAAAACCAATAAAATGGGAGATTTGTATAATAATGTTTGCAGTCGAATTAATAAACTATCGGAGCATACATCATTCTCTGTCAAGAGATGGAGTCCAGATATATTTAAAACACCTGGTAATTCAACTGGCAATTCTGTTTATCTTAAAAGTAATATACTCAATTATACTCAATATACTTGAATAGACGGTAGGGTGGATTAGGCCGCAGGCCGTAATCCACCAATGATGGCCTATTAAAACGG
>JBEPVU010000199.1:0-4409 GCA_041690855.1 Gammaproteobacteria bacterium
CAATAATATTAATGCAATCATTCAGCAATTCGGCCACGATGTTAATATCGGCATTGTCGTACAATCTCTTAATACCGGCAAAATGCTTTATCAACGCAATGCCAATGTAGTTTACAATACGGCCAGTGCAATGAAAATCTTTCCCGCCGCAGCGGCCTTAAATTATTTGGGAGCAGATTATTCGTTTATCACACAATTAAGCACCGATGCGCTTATCACGCATGGCATACTAACAGGAAATTTATATCTGCAATTTACGGGCGATCCTACACTGACGACGAGTGATCTCAATAACTTAATCAACTCGCTTACCCAAAAAAGCGTGCAAACCATTAACGGCGATTTAATTATTGATGATACGATTTTAGATCGTGATAATTGGGGATCGGGCTGGATGTGGGATGAACTTCCCATCTGCTACGCAGCGCCCGCTACTGCTATTATTATTGATCACAATTGCTTTGATACTAATTTAATACCTGCCCGACAAGCTAATACAGTGCCTGCATTACAATTTGCGCCTACGTTTACCGGCGCCACTATTACTAATCAGGCCATTACTAAAAAAACTGAAAAAGGACAATGCCCCCTGACACTACGCTTTGCCGGTAATAATCACTATCGCCTGCAAGGCTGTGTTTCTCCCAGCCCCACACCGCTGCCTTTACAAATCGCTTTAAATGATCCAGTGCTTGCAGCCGCTAATACTTTAACCGCTTTACTGAAGCAGCATCATATTCAATTAAAGGGACGTATTATAACAGGGAAAATACCTGGCACTAGAACCCTTATCGCCAGCCATCACTCAGCGCCGCTCAGTGAAATAATTACTCAAATGTTAAAAAAATCAGACAACTTAATGGCAGGCGTATTATTTAAAACGCTAGGCGCAAATTATTTTCATACCACCGGTACCTGGGCAAACGGCGCAGCGGCAGTCCAGGCGATTTTAACACCCACTACTAATATTAATTTTAATCATTTAACCCTAGTGGATGGTTCAGGTTTATCACGTTACAATTTAGTAACCCCGATGCAATTTATTAAATTATTAGATTACGCTTATTATAAATTGCCCGCCAAATCTGTTTTTTATCACGCTTTACCGATCATGGGCATTGATGGCACCTTAAAAGACCGCCTGAATAATACTGCTTACGCCGGTAAAATCCACGCTAAAACCGGCACCATGGCTAGCACCAGCACACTGGTAGGCTATGTGCAAACCAACCACCAGCAAACGCTGGCTTTTGCAATTTTAATTAATAATTTCACGGGCAACCCGGAGACTTATCAAGCATTGGAAGATGAAATTTGTAAGGTTTTAATACAGAACAATTAACTATCCAATAATCGGTGAATTTCCCCTGTCAAATAAAAAGGAACCGACAACAATGAATATTTTGCCGCATTACCTGATTGATCGTTAATCTCAACGGCTATTTTACTGGGCAAATCTGAATTAATGCGAATTGCGGCTGGCAACTTTTTTAATGCCATAAATAAATGCAATGATCTTAAGCGGCCAGTACTGCCCGCTTTCACCTCAACAGGTACAATCTGGCTGCCATGTTGAATAATATAATCAATTTCTGCATTAGCTGTTTTTTCTTCTCTATGCCAGCAATATAAAGCAGGTTCAATATAAAATGGATTAATAGTTCTTAACATTTGCCCCACGATTTGCTCAGCGATGGCGCCATTATTAATCAAAATTAATTCATTTGCAGCATTAATTTCATTTAAGTTTAATCCCAAAGCTGCGCTACATAATCCAGTATCAAAAAAAATGACTTTAAAATATTTTTCTTTAATTTCTGCTGCTAATGGCACTCCATTGGCAGCCGTACCCCATACACGATGACAAATTCTAGCTTTACCCAGTAAACTCAGCACTTGCTTAATAATATCAGCCGGTACCGCTGAATTAACCTGGCTAAACATAAATTTTCGCCCGAGCATTTTAGGAATAGCCATCATTACTTCATCTAAGCGTTCCATCGCAATACGGCCTTTATATTTAGCAAAATCATCCCGATAAGTCGCCAATAAATCATGTTGAATCTGATTTACCTTATTCAACGAAGATTCTGCAACCCAGTTTGCAACTGCAGCGGGCAAGCCACCTACTAAAATGTATTCTTTAAATAATCTTGTAAGTTGTTCATGAATCGCAATAGGTACAGTAATATTAAAATGATAGTTTTTGAGATACTCGCAAAGAAATGGCTTATCACTGGCCAGTAAAAATTCTTCAAATGATAAAGGCTCGAGATGCATATAACTGATACGGCCAACGGGCATGCTAAATGAATGTTCGGAAATAATGAATTCTAATAAAGAACCTGCAGCCACCACGGGTAATTGCGGTAAATCTTCCGCAAACCAGCGCAATTTACTTAATAATTGCGGTGTCGCTTGAATTTCATCCAGAAATAATAAACAGCGTTCAGGTTCTATTTTTTGATTTAAAGCAGCCCCTAAACTGATGAGAATCTGCCGTGGGTCATTAGAATCAAAAAGACTGAGAAAAGATGGCTGTCTCTCCAGATTCAACTCTATTAGTTGCCGCCCGGAAACTTTTGCCAAATGCCTGATCAGCCAGGTTTTTCCCACCTGCCGCGCGCCTCGTATTACTAAAGGCTTACGTTCGGCTGAGGCTAGCCAATGTTTCAAGTCATTTAATGTGGTTCTGTCCATGGAGTACCTATAGGTATGTAACGTTTAAAATAAGCAGTAAGTTTTATAAAATAATAGGGTATTATAGCTTAAAGTCAATAAAATAATGGGGTATTTTATGATTAATACTAATAAAAGAAGGGGTTATTTTCTAGAGCAGCTATATCAAAGACAGTTTATCTTTCAATAACTGACAAATTAATAAAATCGCGAAGCGCTTAATATTACCATTGAAGTGTTACCAAAATCGTCTAAAAAATTACTGCCTCTTAAATGGGCGCGGGCTTGATATAGAGTCGTTATGAATGAGAATTCAGTTTTTTTTCTGTCATCCTTCCTTTCCAGCCCAAATCCTATTAACCTACTCTTATGGTTAAAATAAAAGAATCGTCTTATTTAGCGCCCGATGGGAGCATTAATTTAGAAGCCTGGTTGCAGAATACCAGTCAACGGCGTATCAGACAGGATATGCCGTTAATCCGTCATGCTTGCGTATTAGGCCAGCTGACGGGTGAAGACCGCCCGGCACTCACGGGTATTTCCTGTTTCCAGCAAGGGCTGACGATGGCCGAGATTCTGCTGGATTTAGAATTAGATAAAGAATCCATCGCCGCCGCGCTGGTATATAACGGCGTACGCTATAGCGATGTGAATTTAGATGATGTGCGCGATCATCTAGGCGAAATAGTTACTAAGCTGGTACGCGGCACCATGCAGATGGACGCCATTAATACCCTGCCTGGCCTTAACGAAGAAAATCACGCACAAATTGAAAACACACGCAAAATGCTACTCGCCATGGTGGAAGATATGCGTGTGGTCGTTATTAAATTGGCGGAACGCACAGCCATTATGCGTTTTCTCGATACACTGGATGAAACCACCGCCCGGCAAATTGCCCGCGAAACCCTTGATATTTACGCGCCACTCGCCAATCGCTTAGGCATCGGACAATTAAAATGGGAACTTGAAGATCGCTCGCTGCGTTTTTTAGAGTCTACAGCTTATAGCGAAATCGCCAGCGCTTTACACGAACGGCGTATCGATAGAGAAAATTATATCAACGACTTCGTGCAACAATTAAAAATCCACCTGGCAGAAGCCAGTTTAGAAAATTTTGAAGTCAGCGGGCGCGCTAAACATATTCATAGTATTTACCGTAAAATGCAGCGTAAAAAATTACGCTTTGAGCAATTATTTGATTTAAATGCCGTTAGAATTTTAGTGGCTACGATTGAAGATTGTTATAAAGCCTTAAGTATTGTGCATGGTTTATGGCAGCCGATTCAAAAAGAATTTGACGATTATATCGCCACGCCAAAACCCAATGGTTATCGTTCGATTCACACTGCTGTTATTGGCCCCCATAATAAAACCGTTGAAATACAAATCCGTACACTCGCCATGCACCAGGAATCCGAACATGGCGTTGCTGCGCATTGGCGTTATAAAGAAGGCGGCCAGCAAAAAGCCGGTTATGAAGCTAAAATTGCCTGGCTGCGCCAAGTGCTGGCCTGGCAGAAAGAAATGGTAAAAACCGGCGCTACGCTTGGCCCTGAACATACAGCTTTTATGGATGATCGCGTTTACGTTTTCACGCCAACCGGTGAAATTGTCGAAATGCCGCAAGGCGCAACGCCTTTGGATTTTGCTTATTATGTTCATAGCCAGGTCGGCCATCGCTGCCGCGGTGCTAAAGTGAATGGCGCTATTGTTCCGCTCACTTACAC
>JBEPVU010000200.1:0-4380 GCA_041690855.1 Gammaproteobacteria bacterium
CAGCAGTCTTTTTAAACAATCCTCATTGCAAACGACTACAAATGACAGTTGTAGGATGGATTAGGCCGCAGGCCGTAATCCACCAATGATTGCCTATTAAAACTTAGAGGCCATATTTTTTTATTTTTCTCCTGTCATAGTGAGGAACAGTATGTGTTAGAATAGCAATTATTTTTTTCATCATTTGCAAATAAGGATCAGCGCCATGGAACCAGTATTGACAAAAAATGAGGTAAAATCCTGGGAAACCGCCTTAAAACATCAAAAAGAACAACCTTATTTTCAAGCCGCTTTAGAGTATGTAAAGCAAGAACGCGCCCAGGGAAAAATTATTTATCCGCCACAGCCCGATATTTTTAACGCATTTAAATTTACGCCTTTTGATCAATTAAAAGTTGTGATCATCGGCCAGGATCCTTATCACGGGCCTAATCAAGCGCATGGTTTAAGCTTTTCCGTACGTCCTGGCGTACCTAAACCTCCTTCTTTGCAAAATATCTTAAAAGAATTACAAGATGACCTGGGCATTCCTATGCCTAATCATGGCAACTTAGAAAAATGGGCTAGACAAGGCGTCATGTTATTAAATGCCTCCTTGACTGTCGAAGCCGGCAAGCCACAATCACATGCCAATATTGGTTGGGAAAAATTTACCGACCAGGTAATTAAAATATTAAACGATGAAAAAGAAGATTTAATTTTTTTATTATGGGGATCCCCCGCACAGCGTAAAGGCGCCATTATTGATCCTAAACGTCATCATATTTTAAAAACAGTCCACCCTTCCCCTTTATCCGCCCATCGTGGTTTTTTTGGTTGCAAGCATTTTTCTAAAACTAATGATTTATTGCGTAAAATGGGCAAAGAAGAAATTGATTGGAGTTTGTAATTAGTTACTTACCTTGAGCAATCCACGTGTAAAAGAATACACGAGGATTTCAATGTGCTATAAAAATCAATAATAGCTTCAATCCCTTTTATAAGAACCTTAGAATCTGCTATCTCAATATTAAATTTTTTCATACCTCTCACTTGATTATTATTTTTTAAGGTTCCCATAATACATTTTTGTATTATATACAAATTCTATCAGTCCATTTCTCTGATAACGCTCAAAAATTATTTTTAATTCCTGCAACATTTCTTCATAGCCTATCTCACCACTCCTTAAACTATATGCATTGCGCATAGCTTGATTAGGTTCAACACAATAGACAATACTGCCATAATCCAGCAACAATTTTGATAAAATGCCTGTTCCCGATCCAACATCAGCAATAATTTTATCTTTTGTTAAGCCACAATTGTTTCAGTCATATTATGTCTCTCTTTAGTTATTAATTAAGTTCATAGCTAATTATGCTTTCACTAAGCGAATCTTTTTCCAGTCAGAACTTGCCACTCCATTTTTTCTATCTGTTAGATAAGCCCATTCTGGATTAGGCTTATCATGCTCCTTCTTAGCTTCGAGCCACATGTTCGCAAATTTCTTATAAGTAGGCGCATGGCCTTTAACCCAACAGGCTCGAATTACTTCTTGTGCTATTGCGCCAAATTCAAATTTATCCTCTGTTAACTTTTTTAAAAGCAGTAAAATAGACTCATTTTTATTTTTATACTGTCCATAGAAAATTTTTTGATTACTTTTTAATACAACTGGTAACTTATTATTGCACACAACAGACTTTAGAATAATACTTGGTCGCTTAATAGCTCCTGTTATTAAATACTGCTTAATCCGATTAAGTATAATACCTTTTCTATATGCGTTGCTAGAATAGCATCTTCACCAAATATTTTAACCACGTATATAATTATCGCTTGGCAAGTTTCTTAAGCGTGTCTCGGTATTTATCAATACCTCTTTTGGTAACCTGCATTACTTCTTATTTGCTGGCGCGACTTTTCTCAAGAGCGCGTTTTATTTCTTCAGAAGAATGATGGAGATTAGTAAATTTTTTGTGTTCACGCGACATGTTTTCACCTACGTTTTAGCCAATTAGTTGAAAGATATTCTCTGTATCGCTTATAATTTCAGTATAGTCAATCACGAAATATGATACAACAACCTTAGAATGTTATTGATTATCCTCGCGTAGTATAAGATCATCAAATGAGCCTATTCAAAAATGACTAAATGATTACATGAAATTTACCTTTTTAGATATAATTGATAAATTTTACTTTTCCTATTTTATAGAGATACCTAATTATGAGCACATGCCAACAAGTCAAAATCATTGGCGCCAACGGCCAAGTATCCTTAGGCAAGGAATGTGCCGGTAAGGTTGAGTTGACTGGAAGTATACTCAGACAATGGCTTGAAATGGAAAGCTATTTTATCCAAGCAAACCAAATCAGGCGAGCGCATTTATTCGTTTAGGTTCTCACAAAAATACCGAGCAACGGCTTTCAAGCAAGATGATTTCCTTAGACTACTTACTTTGCAAGCGGATCATGATTCGGCTTATAAAAAGTAAAATTACATGAGTCAGCTAAAAAAACTTTCTAACCTTAACTAACAAAAGCCAAATGACTACCATATCAAACCAACTTGTTCCTGAACTCAGTGTTTCTAATTTTGAAAAAAGTTTAACATTTTACGTTAAAGTAATTGGGTTTTCTGTCGCTTATCAGCGCGAAGAAGACGGTTTTGCTTTCTTAACATTAGGCGCGGCACAGATAATGATCGATGAGATAGGCAAAGGTAGAACTTGGAAAACCGGAGAATTCAATTATCCGTTAGGCAAAGGTATTAATTTCCAAATAAAAGTTGAAAGCATAACTCCTTTACTAGATAACCTAAAACAACATAATATTGAATTATTTTTACAAGTAGAAGAAAAATGGTACCGACAAGATACTTGCGAAGTAGGACATAAACAATTTTTAGTGATGGATCCAGATGGATATTTATTTAGATTTACTGAAGATTTAGGATCAAGATTTTTGTAGTAAGCGTTTAATCACAATCAAGCACAATTGATATCAATAATTAAATCAAATGTTTAAACTCATCCAATAGAACCAGACCTTCTCTATCCTTTGATTAAAGGTGCTTCTGATTTATCTGCATGTTATTTACATTGTGAACATAATTTATTTGCTCTTGTTCCAAATAAATGAATTGTAACACAAGCTTATGAAAAGGATGACAGAAAATAACATGTTTTTAAAGTGTGTTCAGTATATAGTGGATATTGTTTTGTATATAGCTATAATATACACTATACTCTATGGATGAAATCAACATATTAGAACAATGTATAGGCTTCCAGTGGGATGCAGCTAATGCTGATAAAAATTGGCATAGCCATAAAGTCTCACAAGCAGAGTGTGAAGGAGTATTTTTTAACCAGCCGATTCTATTATATGACGATATTAAGCATTCACATGCTGAAACAAGAAGTTATGTACTTGGTAAAACAGATGCTAATAGAAAATTGTTTATTGCGTTTACCATACGCAAAGGCTTAATACGCGTTATCTCAGCACGCGATATGAGCAAAAAGGAGCGGAATATTTATGAACAAGCCGAAAAAACTACCGAAATTTAAAACACTCGCTGAAGAAAAAAAATTTTGGCAGCAGCAAGATTCTACCGAATACCTTGATTGGTCAAAAGCTAAAAGTGCTGTTTTTCCTAACCTAAAACCCTCTACCAAAACTATTTCATTGCGTTTACCTGAAAGCCTTTTAATTGCCATTAAAACGTTGGCAAATAAAGAGGATGTGCCTTATCAATCTTTAATGAAAATATTGCTTGTCCAAGGGGTAAAAGAGGTGAATGGTAAACACAAGTAGCTTGGTAATTACACTATATACTCCTCTCCCGTAGGAATTGCGTGAAGCAAATAATAAAACAAAACTTATATTTTCCAATAAAAAAAAGTGCTGATATAAATCAGTTTATTATCGAGCATGATGGGCATACTCAAAGACTTAAACTAACTATTAGTAAAACGAAACTCGATCCACAACTTGATGCAGATAAATTAATTACGCGCTATATAAAATTCCTGCTGAAGTTCATCCTTACATTTCTCCATGATAACCAGTCAGCTAATTTCTGCAGCCAATGGTTGCAGTTTTTGATTCTAATGATATTTTATTCAACAACTTAAAAATGATTGTCGCACTTAGAGCTAGAATTCAGCTAATCATTTGATGCAGGATTACACAGGAATTACACAGACAAGAAAAACAGACAGCGGTGAATACTTATAACCAGTTAATTTAACTGGTGGGCCGTGCTGGGGTCGAACCAGCGACCAATTGATTAAGAGTCAACTGCTCTACCAACTGAGCTAACGGCCCGATAAGGATGGGGTGAATGACGGGGCTCGAACCCGCGACAACCGGAATCACAATCCGGGGCTC
>JBEPVU010000201.1:0-4372 GCA_041690855.1 Gammaproteobacteria bacterium
CACTGCAATATGGCACCCTGCCTAAAATGATTACTTTCGATCAACAGGAAGAACGTACACGTTTTCTGCAAGCTTACGCCTATACTTATCTCAAAGAAGAAGTCTGGGCGGAACAGCTTATCAGAAAGTTAGATCCTTTCCGGCGCTTTATGGAAACCGCTGCACAATGTAATGGCAAAATTATCAACTATGCGAATATTGCGCGTGACGTAGGTGTGGATGATAAAACGATTAAGCGCCAAACCCAAGTTTTATTTTTTTGATGTGGGAGTCGTACATGCCTTAGCACGTACGCTTTCCTTGCCACTACAGCCTGGCACTAGCTGGTTTGGCGAAATCTTTGAGCATTTTATAATTTTGGAATGTATGAAATTAGGCAGTTATTTTCAGCCGGAATTCCGCTTTTCTTACTTAAAAACGAAAGATGACGCTGAAGTTGATCTCGTGATAGAAAGGCCTGGCAAACCTTTGTTATTTATTGAAATTAAAAGCTCACAAAATATTGATTTACAGGATTTAAAAACGCTAGTTACTTTATCGAACGATTTTAAAGATTGCGAGACCCTTTGTCTTTCCAATGAACCTCGACGTAAGCAACTGGGCGCAATTACCGTATATCCTTGGCAGGAAGGCATCAAAAAAATTTTCCTGCCTGAGCATTGCTGTCATCCTGAGGAGTGAAACGACGAAGGATCTCCCACTATAGGCACACACCCAGGGAGATCCTTCGTCGCTAACGCTCCTCAGGATGACACGGAAAAAAATAAAAATTAGTAATTTCCTACCTGCGTAGTTAATACGGCTTTGCTGTTACCAGGGCCTGTAACCGTTACTACCATTTGTTTGCCAGATGTAATAGTGCTAATGACAGGCGTTGATACGGTAAACCCTGTGATAGGATTTGTGCAGATGGCCGGTGGTGACCCTACGGCGCAAGGATCGGTGAAATTGGTAAAGCCTACCAATTGACGCTGGCCGATAATAAGTTCCATTCTTTCCTGCGCCAGCATCAGCGCAGTAGTCTGATTGATAGGATTGGGCGATTTTTCCGAGATGAAATTTAAGGGAATTAAAAGCGCGACAGATACCAGGCCGATAATAACGATAAATACGATTAATTCAATTAAGCTATAACCTTTCATTCTATTACAATCGCCTGTCCGTTGAGATGCAATATCAATCATTCCCACTGATAAAATATTATATACTAAACGCACTTTAAAATTGCGCTTTTTCTCTGTCATCCTGAGGAATGTAATGACGAAGGAGCTCCCTATGACGGTGCAAAACCAGGAAGATCCTTCGTCATTACATTCCTCAGGATGACACACAAAAAATAAAAAAATGAGTAAAAATTATCCTGTGTATCGGAGGTTTATCCGTGTGACGTTTCTTTTATCTAGCCTTTGGTTATTTCTAAAAGCCTGCGTATAGTCGGAATGAAGCCCGCATATATCTTCTATAAATATTTTGATATTATCTGACCCTGTTATGATAACTAATCCATTAAAATAAGTATTGTATTCAAAAATAGGCTCAATCGCATAAGATTCTGCCAGAATACTTTTCCTTGTTAAAGCTAGCGCTAATGCAACATCATATCTCTCCTGTATGAAATTAAAGTGCTCCGGTATATATATGTTCATTTGAAGCATGTTCTTTTCAGACTTTCCTTTACTAATCAATGCCCCCTCTGGATTACCATTCAGCCTTTCGCGTGGTTTTACTGACCACGACAACAATTGTAAGACACATATACCAATCGTTTCATTCTTAGGTATATTTTTCGACCAGAAAATTTCAATATCCTTAACCTTCAAGATTGGTTTACTTTTTTGTTCATTTGCGTTATTTAAAGGTTTATTGTTGTTTGTAAAATTTCCGAGCTGAGAAACAAAGGTAATTTTCTCGGGATTCACTGTATTAACGGGCAAGTTTTTTAGCATTTTCGCTGTAGATGATAGATTTTGTTGGTTATTTTGATCATTTTTTCCAGAAGATAGTAATTGAGAATTATTTTTTTTGGTTTTCTTTTTTTTAAGCTTATTATTCTGTTTAGACTGAATAATAACTTCACTGTTATTTTCATTTGATAAATTTACATGATTTTGCTCATCTTGTTCTGCGGCTTTTCCTACCAATTGCTGTTCATTTTGTTTATTTCCCAATTCAGCTTCTTTATTCGAAGTAGAAATCACTTGAATAGTAAGTTTTATTGACGATTCGCTTGATAGTCTGTCACGTTCTGTGTGAAATTCTTTTTTAATTTCTAGATATTTAAATCCGCAAATTTTCTCTATAAATAGCTTTATTAAAAATTCCCCTCTAATCATAAGAGCCGCTTGATACTCGTTCTTTTTCGATTCATCATTAAAAAAATTTCCTTTCCAGAAATGAACATCTAACATTCCATCAGAAAACAAGTACACCTGTAATAAAGACGCATAATTTTCATCTGCAAAATAAAGCATTATCTCTTGATTACTGATAAAACAAATTTCTATGGGTGATTCCAATTTACATATCAACTGCCCTTCTTTATCAACTAATAAGTTTTGAATGCGCATTTTAAGAGAGTTGACAGCGAGAGAGTTGTCATCGGATGAAGATTTGAATTGATATTGTGAATTTAGATCCATCTTCTTAAATTCATACGCAATAACTTTGCAAACATTCGCTATATCAAGCTTTAGCTGAATTATTTTTAATGAAAAAGTATCAATGTTCTGATCAGATAAATTAAATTGCTTCAAAATTTCATCCATCTGTAAACATAAATTATTCATACAGCCATAATATATAAATTCAAAAAGGAAATGTTTTTGTTGTTCTTCTGTCTTTTTCATTGTTATCATTACATCATTCATATATTTTCCTAAAATCCGCATCATCATTTCAACCTGTAAAAGAGATTGATTGAAAGGTCGTGCACCAAAATAATATTCTGATAGTAGTCGAATGATAGGGAAGGATTGATAAATGGCTGTAATATTATATAGCCCTAGCTTTTTATCTACCTCCGCTATGGTTAGCTCATCAGGATAAATATAAAGGCCATTTTCTTCTAATTTTTTTATAAATAATCGTTTAGCATGCTGTGGATCTTCAGCTTCTATCTGCCCTTTATAAATAATCGCTTTTTTTGGGACTTGTTCATAAGACCAGTAATCTTCGCCATCTATTCGATTCTGAAGATTTTCCCAAGCTCTTTCATACCTGCCCATAATTTTTTGTCCCCTAATATAGATTGCTTTATTCTGTATAAAGCAATAGTATTTTTACCATGCTATTTTTTGCGAGAACGTTAGTATAAATAAAAATATTCGTCAAAACCTTAAGGAAAGCTTAAGGATCTATCTATGCAGGAACAAAGGTAATATGACCTCAGGATGTTTATATGTTTTTATGGAGTGAAATAGCTGGTTTTTTTTCCAGGTTAGCACGCCATGCTGCACAACCAGGCATGTGTTGCATTAGCTTTGACGCGAGCGGCGTTTACAGTGCCTATGTGATCCTGAGTGTTGAGGGCTTGCCACAGTTGCAATGGTGTGAATTCACGCCTTATGTGGAATCTGGAAACTTGGCAAAAACGCTGGCCGTGCTGGTTGAGCAAAAACATTTACAAAACGTCAACTGTAGTTGGGTATTACAGAAAAATGACTATAAATTATTAACCATTGAAGCATTGCCGGTAAAACCGGAAGAACTGTCGGCAGCGGCGCGCTGGCGTATTAAAGATTTAATCAATTTTCCCGTGGAGCAAGCATTAGTGCAGGTTTTCCCTGCGCCTTTTTCGCTGGTATTTGGCAAACCTAATAATTTGCAAGTGGTAGCCGCCGAAGCGGCTTATTTGCAGACAACAGCAGAAATAATTCAAAATAGCGGCTTAAATTTATCGATTATTGACATTCCCGAGTTAACTTTACGTAATATTACGGCTTTATTTAAAGAGGATGCTGAAGGCTTAGGTGTATTATGGCTGGGGACTGCCTACAGTAAATTGTTGATCACGCAGAAAAATAATATGTATTTAACGCGTGATTTTAATCTGGTGCTGACGACAATATTTAACGCCGAAAACGCTACGTTATTAACACTGGCGGCGCAGAATCAACTTGAAACCCTGGCAACAGAAATACAGCGTTCGCTGGATTATTATCAGAGTCAGTTAAAACAACCGCCGCCGGCTAAGCTATTGATAGCTTTTATGCCGCCTTTAGCGTTAAATTTTTTATCGACTCTCTTAACAGTACCCTTAGAGCCGTTAAATTTTGCTGGCCTGCTGAATGGCAACATAACACTATCGACTGAATTACAATCACGCTGTCTGGCTGTGATGGGTGGTGCGTTACGCAAGGATGCTGCCTTATGA
>JBEPVU010000202.1:0-4325 GCA_041690855.1 Gammaproteobacteria bacterium
GAGACAGCTTTAGTAGAAGTAGCCGCCATCGAAGCGACATCTAAACCCGCTTCACGAATGGAAACAGCGACATATTTAGCCACTGAGCCAAAACCAGGACAATTATCAGTAACCATTAAATCATTATCGACAGTTTTAGGAATACCAATACAGGTAAGTGGATAATTTAATTCAGCGCTGAGTTGCGACACTTTATGGGCTGTATCCTGCGAATCGCCGCCGCCGTTATAAAAGAAATAACCAATATCGTGGGCGCGGAAAACATTAATTAAACGTTCATATTCGGCGCGATTTTGTTCCAGGCTTTTTAACTTATAGCGGCAGGAGCCGAATGCACCTGCCGGCGTATAGCGCAACGCTTTAATAGCGGCGGTAGATTCTTTGCTGGTATCGATTAAATTTTCATGCAAAGCGCCGAGAATGCCATCTTTACCGGCATAAACCGTACCAATTTTGTTGCGGTACTTGCGTGCTGTCTCAATGACGCCACAGGCCGTTGCATTAATAACGGCGGTAACCCCGCCGGATTGTGCATAGAATGCATTTCTTTTTTTTGCTTTTACTGTCATGATTTTATTCCCTAGTTGATATAAGATTTAAGTAGCTATCAATATAGCGGATTAATAATGAAAATTGAACAGATAAAATCTGAAAAAATAGGAGATAATTACGATGACACAAATTCCACCTAAACTGCATTCATCACGTTTTATTGAATTGGCACAGGCTGCTAAAAATCGTATTCTCGAAATTACCGTGCAAGAATTAAAAGAAAAATTAAATCATCAACCGCATTTTTATTTAATTGACGTGCGAGAAGAAAGTGAATTTGCTAAGGGTTTTATCTCAATGGCTTTGCATTTAAGTAAAGGCATTATTGAGCGTGATATTGAAAAATATATTACAAATGTAGACGCTGACATTGTGGTTTATTGCAGCGGTGGTTATCGCAGTGCATTAGTGGCAGATAGTTTACAAAATATGGGTTATACCCACGTTGCTTCTGTCAGTGGCGGTTTAACGGCTTGGTTGAATGAAGGTAATAAAATTCAGCTAAGCTAATTAAATAAAAAATAAATTTTATTGGCTATGGAATAGAAAATTTTATATTAAATTATTTGAGATAAAGCATATTTTAATATGTTGGTAATGGACTTCTGATCTGCTCCAGAAAAAATGGACACATGATTTTATAAGTTAACCAGCGATTTTTCATAATCAACCGCCCGTTATTTTGCGACGAAATAAAGCCAACCTTCCTCCTTATATCCAAAGATTGAAGGCTTGGGAAAGCCAAGCTAGAGTATTTCAGCTCAAACATTAACTTTTGCCAGGATAATTTATTGACAAAATAACCAGTATGTCGGATAATTATCGACATACTGGAGGAATGTAATGCACGGCCTGGCGCTCAGAAAGCACGTTCTTAATGAAGAAATAGATTATTTGAGTCTAAAAAGCTTATTGACGGATTATGCGCATCCACGCGATAAAATCACCGCATTGCTAAAAGCTAACGTTCTGATTCGTGTGAAAAAAGGATTATATGTATTCGGCAAAGATTTTGCTGAAAAACCTTATTCTAAAGAAACACTGGCCAATCTTATCTATGGCCCTTCCGCTATCTCGCTGGAATATGCGCTGGCTTTTTACGGTTTAATTCCTGAGCGGGTTAATACCATTACGAGTATTACCAATAAACGCAATAAAATTTTTGCTACACCTGTTGGCCGCTTTACCTATCAATATTTACAGACGGTTAAATATTCCATTGGCATTGACCTGGTTGCACTCGATGACACCCATACTATTTTTATAGCAACGCCTGAAAAAGCGCTTGCTGATAAAATTTATTTCGATGCACCTGATTGGCAGACTCAGAAAGATTTAAAGTCTTATCTTTTCGATAATCTACGCTTAGAACCACAGATAATCAATAAACTGAATCGCAAATTATTAAAGCAAATTGCCGTCTGTTATCAAACTAAAAACCTTACTTTATTCAGCGATTATTTACAAAAAAGCAGGAAAAAATAATGGATATCCGCCTGAAACATATGCTTATGCGCTATCAATGCTATAGCCGGGAAGATTATGAGAATGCTTTAAAAGAAATCATGCAGGAAATTGCGTTGTTAGGATTATGGCGCGCCAAATTTTTTGAAAAAGCAGCATTCTATGGCGGCACAGCGCTGCGTATTTTACACGGTTTGGATCGCTTTTCAGAAGATCTGGATTTTTCCTTATTAGTCCCGATGCCTCATTTTTCATTAACACCGTATAACACAGCAATAGCAATGGAGTTACAGAGTTTTGGTTTAGAAACAACGGTAGATACTAAGGTAAAAAGCAATGAAACAGCCATAAAATCAGCTTTTATAAAAGCAAATACAAAAAAACAATTACTGAATATCCAATTGCCAGTGGATATGCTTAAACTGATGCATCGTAATGATAGCATTAAAATTAAAATGGAAATTGATACCGACCCGCCGGGAAAATTTCAAACGGAAAGTAAACTGCTGTTACAGCCAATTCCTTTCAATGTACACAGTTTTCAATTGCCGGATTTATTTGCGGGCAAATTGCATGCTTTACTATGCCGCCGTTGGCAAACCCGGGTAAAAGGCAGGGATTGGTATGATTTGGTCTGGTATCTAAGCAGAGCTGTACCTGTCCGACTCCAGCATCTACAGGAACGTTTGCTACAATCGGGGCATTTAACTACAACAGACGTTTTTAATCAGTCAAGCTTAATTAATTTATTGCATCAAAAAATCATTAGCATTGATTTTACAGCCGCAAAAAAAGATGTAATGCCTTTTTTAAAAGATCCACACAGCATTGCGCTCTGGTCGGCGGATTTTTTTAAAGAATTAACAGCAGCGCGATTAGTAGGAATATAAAGAAGCATTTTTTAAGGATAATCTTTTTTAATTCAATTTTAGCGTATTAATCTTGCTAATCGGGACAAGGAAGCGGTTAACACTAAAATAATTAAAAATGTGAAGCCCGCGATAAATAAAAATTGACTGGCATATTCAGATTGATGGAAAAAAAATGAGTGCGTAACAAAGTGTGAAACATTTGCCAGTATACTGCTTAAATAACCACCTAAGGCAATAAACAAAAGCCAACATCCCATCATTGTACTTTTCATGCCCTCAGGCGATAAATCGCTGAAGGCAGTATAAATAGCAGGCGTTAAAACTAATTCGCCTGCGCTTAGGCATAAATTTCCTAATACTATGCCTGTGAGAACAAAGTGTGTTAGATCTGCAAAAGCAAAGGCGGATATGCCTAATGCTGCGAAAATCATACCCATGACAAGTTTATTAAGCATAGTGATGGATAAGTTTTTTGTTTTTAATGTGCTCCATAAATAAGTAAAAAAAGGCGCTAATAGCAAGACAAAAAGTGGATAAAGTGTACTAAATATACTGGCTGGCAGGTGTGTTTTGATAATGCCTTGGTGAATTTTCTCTTGTATGAATAAAGTGACGGTTGTACCCACTTGTAAACCGGCTGCGAAATAAAACATACCAAAAAAACTGATTAACAATAGGGCTACTAATCGATTTCGAGCCTGCGCTTTGTATTTTCTTATGGCGCTGATAAGATAAATAATGCTGACGGAGAATATTAAAACAATTAAATAATTAATGCTGGAAGGCTTATAAAAAGGCAGGCTAAGCAATAAACAAGCAAGGCATAACCCTGTGAATGAAAAAACTTTTGCTGAAGTTTTAAGTAGCTTTGTTTTTTGATTTTCTATCCACAGTCGGTTATTGCTAATAAACAAAATTAATGAAATTAAAATGCCTAATGCGCTGCATAAAAACCCAAAATTCCAGCCAATAGTGTAAACCATTAAACCATAAACCAGGGGGCTTAAAACACCACCGATGTTAATTGATAAATAAAGTAGAGTGAACCCACGTTCTTTTTTGATGCTTCCTTCTTGATAAAGTTCACCTACTAGATGTGTTGAATTGCTTTTATATAAGCCTAAGCCAATGAGAGAAGTTGCCAGACCGAGGCAAAATAAATAATGATGAAATGACATTAATATAAGATTGCCAATAATATTTAAGCTGCTGCCGATGACAATGGCATTTTTGCTGCCTAAAAATCGATCAGCCACAATGCCCCCGAGTATAGGCAATGAATAAGCAAATGCGGCGTATGCTCCATATAACAGATAACTATCGTGGCGTGAAAGATGGAATATCTGCAGACAGTAAAGCACTAAAATCGTTTGAGTTCCAAAATAGCTAAAAGTGTTCCAAAGCTCGCCAAACGCAAGTAACCAGAATGCTTTGGGT
>JBEPVU010000203.1:0-4307 GCA_041690855.1 Gammaproteobacteria bacterium
CTTTAGTAGTATTTAGCTGGTCATTGGCTAGTCTGGGTAAATTAGGCTGGTTGGCTGCTTTTATCTATGCCGCTGCGGGCGCCTTGCGTTTGGCACGGTTTAATACGCAAATTGGCAAAGCCGATAAACGTTATTTTCAAGGCTTGCGGATTCCTGGCGGTGCGGGCGTAATTGCCAGTATGGTCTGGCTGGCGAATGAATATGGGATTCCGGGCGGTGAAATTAATCTTTTAGTCGCGGTGATCACTATATTAACGGGATTACTGATGGTCAGTAATGTTCGTTTTCACAGCTTTAAACAAATTGATTTACGCGGCCGTGTGCCTTTTGTGGCGATTTTAGTGGTGGTATTAGTTTTTGTGGGCATTTCATTAGATCCACCCAAAGTATTAGCGTTGATTTTTTTCCTTTATGCTTTATCAGGGCCGGTGTTAACGTTATGGAACCTGCGCAAAGCGCGTCAACAGCGCCGGCATACACAACCCATAGAAGAAAAAAAATTATAGTCATCGCACTTCATTTTTAGGCGTTGTTGCAACCCCTCTTTCGCAATCCTCATGTATTAATATACACTCCGGTTGCTCAAGAGGCGTTGCGCCTAGCCTAAAAATGAATTGCTTTGACTATAAGTTAACATTCTGGAATATTCGCTGCTAGGCCACCGAGTGAAGTTTCTTTATAAATAGTCATCATATCTTTGCCAGTCTGGAACATCGTAGCAATTACTTTGTCCAGTGAGATTTTTTTATCTTTACCGTCTTCCAATAACGCTAGATAGGTTAATTTAATCGCTTTTTCAGCGGCAACGCCATTGCGTTCGATGCAGGGAATCTGCACGAGTCCGGCAACAGGATCGCACGTCATGCCTAAATGATGTTCCATGGCCATTTCGGCGGCGTTTTCAATCTGCTCTAAAGTGCCGCCTAACACAGCAGTTAAAGCGCCGGCGGCCATCGAACAGGCGACACCGACTTCCCCCTGGCAGCCGACTTCCGCGCCGGAAATAGAAGCATTTGTTTTATATAAAATCGCAATAGCGCCGGCGACTAATAAAAATGTCATAATCCCTTCATCACTCGCTTCACTATGAAAATTGCGATAAAACGTTAACACCGAGGGAATGATACCGGCAGCGCCATTCGTAGGTGCGGTGACCACACGGCCGCCGGCAGCATTTTCTTCATTAACGGCCATTGCATAAACGGTAGGCCACAGCATAGCTTCGGGGTATTGCGTACGTGCGGGTATGCCTTTCGCCGTTAATTTTTGCGCCAATTCTGCGGCGCGGCGTTTTACATTCAAACCACCCGGCAAACGCCCGCTGGTGCTGCAACCTTTTTCCACGCAATAACGCATCACTTCCGCGATTTCCAGAATACCTTGTTTAATAGCCAAATCAGGATGCAGCGCCTGTTCATTTGCGAGCATAAGTTCATGGATGGATAAATGGTGTTGATGGCACTGATTAAATAATTCTTTTGCTGTTTTGAAAGGATAGGGTACGTTGACAGTGGTTTGTTCCTGGCCAAATTGTGCTTCTGTTACGATAAAACCGCCGCCGATAGAATAATAAATTTCGCTGGCGATGAGATTATTTTGCTGATCAAACGCTGAAAAACGCATACCATTCGTGTGTAAAGGCAATAATTCTTTTTGATGTATTAATAAATCAGTAACGGCATTAAATTTAATCAGGCGTTCACCGGCCAGATTAATATGCTGTTCGGCAATAATAGCTTCTGCGCGTGGTATTGCCTGTTCGGGATCGATAGTTTTTGGCCATTGGCCTTCCAGGCCGTTTAAGATAGCAATGTCAGTGCCATGGCCTTTACCTGTTAACGCCAGCGAGCCATATAAATCTACTTGTATGCGTTGAACGTTTGACAGTTTATTATTATTTTTTAAAGTAAAAATGAATTCATGCGCCGCTTTCATAGGGCCGACTGTGTGAGAGCTGGAAGGGCCTATGCCGATGGAAAATAGATTAAAGACGCTGATTGTCATGGGATGGCCGTTAATTAAAAGTAATAAAATACTGTTTGATATTATAGTGCTATTGAATATAGCAAGCAAAAACAGATATGACAAAAACTATTTATCCAATATGAGGAATTGCGCCCAATTCACCCATAAGGTATTTTTTCATTAAACTTGGCTCACGGCGTAAACCCTTAATATCACGCACACCAAAGATATGGCTTGGCTGGCCGCTAGGTTTTTCAATGTTTGTCCTTCACGAGCCAATTTAATTTTCATTATAATGCTAATTTAATTTAAGTTTTGATTATTAAAATACAATGTAGCGGATAATAGATTAATTTGGTAGGTACAAGGAATTTTTATCAACGGATTATAAATTTGCAAAAAATGTCTTTATAGAAACAACTCTCCATGGCATTCCCTATTTTATATATAAAAGCATAAAAAAGCCTAAATAGTAATTGATCTGGGTAATAAAATGTATTAATATAATTATTAGTATTTCTTTAAAGAATAGAAAATATTTTTGTACAGGCACTGCCTTATTCTTACAAGCATTAAATGCCTCATAATCTGATGTGGTTAAATGGATGAAGAAAAATCTCTTAAAAATTCATGACAGGGCTTTTCGTGGTGCAATGAGTGACATGCGGGTGGCGCATGATTTTCTAGAACATTATTTGCCTCTGGCCGTAAAGAAAAAAGTTGATTTAAGCACATTACAAATCTGTCAGGAAAGTTATATCGATGAAGAATTAAAAGAATTAGTAACGGATATGCTTTATTCAGTTGAATGGAAAAATAAACCGTACGCAGAAAAAACTTATATTTATCTGCTCTGTGAACACTTATCTAATCCGCAGCCGTTGACATCCTGGCGAATGGTGAAATATACCTGCCAGATTGTAGAACAAAAATTGAAAGAGTCAAAAAGTAATCAATTACCTTTAGTAATTCCGCTGGTTATTTATAATGGCAGTAAACCTTTTCCTTTTTCTACCAGTCTTTATGATTTATTTAATGAAGAAAAAAAATCGCTTGCGCAAGCGTATATGTTCAACCACTTTCAGTTGATCGATTTCAGTCAAGTTCCCGATGAAGAAATACGGACACATCATTGGAGTACATTGATGGAATTACTTATGAAACATGCACGTTCCCGTAACCTTATGAATTATTTGGAAAGCCTGGCTAGTGATATCTATATGTTGTCACGCCAGAATGCGGAACAGTACATTTTAGTGATGTTAAAATATGTGATAGAATCTACAAAAATCCAAGATAAAGAACGATTTACTAAATTTTTGCATAAGAGTTTACCCAAATCACTGGAGGAAAGAGCAATGACATTGGCACAACTATGGCATAAAGAAGGCTTTGAGCAAGGCATTGAAAAGGGCATTGAAAAAGGCATTGAGCAAGGATTAATACAAGGCCAGTTACAGGAGCGTTCTGCAATAGCGAAAAAACTTTTGCAGTCTGCGACCACTATTGAATTAATTCAACAAATTACTGGGTTTAGTTTAGCAGAAATTAAAGATTTAGAAAAAGTATAAGAATAGATACCCATCCCGTTAAGGTTTTGAGTATTATTACTTCTCTAGCAGATTCCATGCGTTTCTCCTTGATTTAAAAAAATCAGCTTATAGTATAAAAGAATAATAACATCAAAATTAATATTCTGTAAAAATAAAAGCTTGATTTTTTATCATTAAATTAGTTACATTGATTAAGTAATTTTTGTTACATGGATTTAAAAAAAATGCTTAATATTATTAAAGCTGCTTTTATTTTAATAAATAAATTGAATCAATTTGCTAGTAAAAGGGTAGATATTTTAGGGGCACCTTATGTGGCGTTTGGTGTTTTTGGTACTATAAATTATCCGATATGTTATTTTATGTGGAATAATGTTAATCCACAGCAATATGAAAGTTTTACACTGCGATTAATAGCCGGATTTTTGTGTTTAGTATTAGCTTTTAAAAATCACTGGCCACAAAAATTACGAGCTTATTTACCTTTATACTGGTATATAACTGTACTTTATACCTTGCCATTTTTTGGTGCTTACATGCTATTGAAAAATCATGCTTCTCAATCGTGGTTAATGAATGATGTAGTTGGTTTCTTTTTATTAGGCTTGATAGTAGATTGGTTATCTTTTGCAATTCTTTTTCTAACGGGTGTAATTTTAGGATGGTTGTTTTTTTATTTAACAGCTGATTCTTTTATATATATAGCAAGTACCGATATTTCACTAGCGCTATATCTCAGCCATCCCCTCATTTTAAATACTTCCGATAATAACACTCGCATTTTTATTT
>JBEPVU010000204.1:0-4286 GCA_041690855.1 Gammaproteobacteria bacterium
CCCAAATTGGGCGTAGATTTATTATCTGCGTCTAAACCTATCAAAACCTATGCAGAACGCTTATTCCAGCGGCCTGCCTTTAAAGCGAGCTTATCAGAAACTGAACAGGAATTGGCATTGCAGGAATAAATGCTGTCATCCTGAGGAGCGCTAGCGACGAAGGATCTCCTACTATAGGCACCTATCCAGGGAGATCCTTCGTTGCTACGCTCCTCAGGATGACAACAATAAAAATGAAAATTCATTCGCGATGACTATATATATTCTGCAAAAATAATAATATAGGTTATAATTTACTATATTATTACTTTTATTATATAAATATCCTATGACATCCAGCAGACCTTATCTTATTCGTGCTATTTATGAGTGGATTGTGGCTAACCGATTGACGCCCTATATTCTTGTGGATACCACAATGGGCGGCGCGGAAGTTCCTGAACAGTATATTGAAGAAGGAAAAATAATCCTGAATATTGCGCCAGGCGCCATTAATGGGTTATTGATTAGCAATCAATCGGTTGAGTTTGACGCCAGTTTTTCTGGCCGGGCATTGCATATTTACGCGCCTATTAAGTCTGTTATGGCTGTTTATGCTAAAGAAAATGGCAGGGGCATGGTGTTTAACCAGGATGAAGAAGATGAATTTGAAGAACCAGCGCCACGGCCTGCTGCTACCGCCAAAAGGAACAAACCCAAACTGAGCATTGTTCGTACAGAACCCAGCGATATTAAGGAATAGTGCATGCACCAAGCTACCCGTAATATAATAGGCTGGCGCGAATGGATTAGTTTGCCAGGATTAGGCATCGAACGTATTAAAGCAAAAATTGATACTGGCGCAAGAACTTCTGCATTACATGCTTTCAAAGTGGATATTTATCAAGAGAATGGCAAGCAAAAAGTACGCTTTGCTATTCATCCCCGCCAGAAATCAACGCGGCAAATATTGATTTGCCAGGCTGATTTATATGATGTACGTTGGGTGACTGATTCAGGTGGTCATCGAGAAGAGCGCTGTGTTATTTGCACGGAAGTTATATTAGGTCAGCAAAAGCACCTCATAGAAATTACGTTGACCAGCCGTGATGATATGCGTTTTCGTATGTTATTAGGGCGTAGCGCTTTGCAAAATAATTTTTTAATTGATCCATCTGCTTCTTATTTATTAAAGAACCCATAAGTTTATGAAAATTGCAATTTTATCACGCCGTTCACAACTATATTCTACGCGCCGTTTAGTGGAAGAAGCTCGCAAGCGAGGACACGATGTGCGTGTCGTAGATACCTTGCGTTGTTATATGAATATTAATGCGCGGCAACCTTCGATTCATTATAAAGGTGAAAATTTAGCGGGTTTTGATGCGGTGATTCCCCGTATCGGTGCTTCTATAACCTTTTATGGTACTGCTGTATTGCGCCAGTTTGAAATGATGGGTGTTTTTGCCATTAATGATTCATTAGCCATTACGCGCTCGCGTGATAAATTACGTGCCTTGCAATTATTGTCCCGTAAAGGGCTGGGGCTGCCGGTTACTGGTTTTGCGCACTCACCTGATGATATCGATGACTTAATCGCAATGGTAGGTGGGACGCCCCTGGTCATTAAATTATTAGAAGGTACCCAAGGTATTGGCGTTGTGCTGGCGGAAACCCGTCAGGCGGCAGAAAGCGTGATTGAAGCTTTTTTAGGCATGCGAGCGCATATTATGGTGCAGGAATATATTAAAGAAGCTAAAGGTACGGATATTCGTGCGTTTGTAGTGGATGGTAAAGTGATTGCAGCCATGCAGCGCCAGGCCAGACCTGGCGAATTCCGTTCTAATCTGCACCGTGGCGGCAAAGCCGAATTAGTAAAAATCACGCCTGAAGAGCGTGCAACAGCCGTACGCGCCGCGAAAATTATGGGCTTAAATGTCGCGGGCGTTGATTTACTCCGCTCAGAACGCGGCCCGCTGGTAATGGAAGTAAATTCTTCTCCAGGGCTGGAAGGCATTGAAAAAGCCACTGAAAAAAATGTGGCTGAAATGATTATTAAATTTATTGAAAACCGGGCAGTAATACCCTCGAAACATCAGGGATGATACGTATTTTTCACCTCTCCCCCCGGGAGAGGTCGACGCGTAGCGGCGGGTGAGGGAGCTCTTATCAGCATGTAATTCCTTTCTAAATCACTCATGCGACAATTTAATTCCTTTAAAAATTAATAAAGTTTCTTTTCCTGGCGTTAAGGCTTGCTCAGTTTTGGCATAAACTCTGATTGCGCCGAAAAACCCCAAAAATTTAAATTTAGCAGAGGCTTGAAATACGTTGTTGTATTGATCTTTTTCCTGCTTAAACCAGGGAACAATGACCTGGCTGGCTTTTTTGGGGCCAAATTTTAATTTGGGCAGAAATTCATTGAATTTATCGAATATGGGTTGCGTATTAGGATCAAATAAATTTTTGTTTAAGGTATTCATCGCAAAAAAACGATTGTGAGTGGAGCGTATGGGGAAAATATCATGAGTGGAAGGATTGGCGTTATAACTACCTGAGCGCCATTTTATTGTTAAGGATTCAGCAGGAACCGCTGTTGTTTTTGTTTCATAGACGGTTTTGGTTATTGGTGGCGGTAAAGAAAGCGTTACTGTAGTGATAGATTTAGGTTTTTCTTTTTTGGATTTTTTAATTTTATTCGCTTTATAAAGCTGATTAGAGAGATCAATAAAAGGTTGAATGTAATCTTCTTCTGTTGCTTTTATTGCCTTACTGGAAACAACAATCTTAGAATTTGTTAGGGCTGTTAATTTTTTTGTAATATTATTAATTAATGAATTATTAATGGCCTGCGCTGTTTTTGCCGTTAGTGCAACATGGCCTGGTAAAGTCACATTATTGTTGTTCCAATTGATATTTTTAATTTTATAAAAAATACACGCTTCTTTAAATTGCGTGGCTATTGCTTTAGCTGAAAGTTTAGTGTGTTTTGTAAATTTTATTTCAAAGTAACTGGTTGCAAGATTGTTGCCTATTGTGCAAGTTAATACGTAGGATTGATTTTCTAAGGCGGTTCTAATCAGCGCTTCCTGTTTTTTGAGCCAGTAGTTCAACAGGTAATAATTAAAAACCATTTCAATATCTATTTTTAAATTAAGCAGCGATGAATTGAAAAGCGTGAAATAAAAAACAACTAACTCTGCGCTTAAATCATTGCGGCCATTCATTAAAAAATAAAAGGCCAATGGTAGTAATAGTATTGACAATAAGCGTGCGAATTTATTATTGCGATAAGCGGTTTTAGCTAGATTATTGCGATGTTTTTCCAGCGCTTGTAAGGTATTGTCAGCTTGTTGTGTGGTCAGACAGTAAGTGAGTGGCGGCAATTTTGCTTGAAAAATACCATTGGGAAATAAATAATTAATTAAAGGTTCTGCGGCATAGTATTGGATCAGCAGGCCGGCGCAGAGTTTGCTGGCGAACATCCAGTGATTAACGTGATAGAGGGCATGATTTCTGGCGGCAAGATTGTTTTTTCCGCCAATATTATGCGTAAGCAGTTTATCTAAGGCTTGGTAAAGTACAGTTATTTTTTGATTGATGCCTTTTATCGTGTGTTGCGTAAGCTGTGATTCTGCGATGCCGGGGTCATGTAAAAAAAGCTGGCCTTGGAATTCTGTGGCGAGCAGGGCGCGGAAGTGATTGTAAATGTGAGCTAGATTTTTCTTTACTACAAAAGCGGCGGGTGTATTTTGCAAAACTTGATCGGCCTGTTGAAAAAAATACTCTAATTCAAACGGTGTGCCTGCCGTGGCAAATTGTCCATCAGCAAATTGGGGATCGCGGATTAATGCCGTTAAATCTTTAAATTTAAGCCCAATGACCTCCATGTAATTTCTTAAATTTGTATAATGTCCGCTTTTATAAATAGCTAATAAGAAATCTTTAGCATAGTGGTGATAAAGATCATCATAAAACCAGCGCAGCGGGCTTAAAGAATGGCTGGCTAACATGTTTGTTAAAATAAGGGAGGATAAAAGACTGTAAGGCCGGTTTAGTTGCCTGGCTAGTTGGGCTATTTCTGTGTGCAGCGTTTCTAGGCGGACTAGCGATTGGGGTGAGGCGGGCTTCATTATGCACCTGTAGATTTATAAATAATAATTAAGTTTATAGATTAATTATTTATTATTCAATACATTTTGAATTAATTATTTTTTGCATGAAACTCAGAATTTTTCACCTCTCCATTTTTCACCTCTCCAGCGGGAGAGGTCGACGCGTAGCGGCGGGTGAGGGAGCTCTTATCA
>JBEPVU010000205.1:0-4277 GCA_041690855.1 Gammaproteobacteria bacterium
CAGGCATGTAAACTACTATAAAATTTAGCAAACGCCGGCATCACAAACACATTAATAATAATTAAACCGATGGTAATGGAGGTGATTACTAATAAAGGATAACGAAATACAGTTTTAATTCTTTTAAGATTGTTGTCTTGCAGCTCTAAATATTCAGCGATTTGTTGAAAAATAACATCTAGTTGCGCGCTGGTTTCGCCAACGCGAATTAACTGTACCATAAAGAACGGAAATACCGCTGGATAATTCTGCATCGCGCTGGCCAGTGGTTTACCGTTGCTTAAAAGCTGATAAATGCCTTTTAAAGCGGTAATAAAGCGCGGATTACGCGCTGCCTCCGCTAAGCGTAGAATCGCTATATTTAAGGGAACGCCTGCTTTATAAAGACTGCCCATCTGCCGGCAGAACATAATGATATCGGTAGTCGTTATTTTATTTAAAAAAGGCAATGCGGTTTCCCATTGTAAAGAGGCCGTATTACGCATTTTAATAGGATTAATTTGAATGGGAATAATACCTTCAGCATTCAGCAGGCTTGCCACGATAGCGGCGGTTTCGCCTTCGCGATTGCCTTGAATAAGTTGCCCCTGGTTGTCGCGGCCTTGAAAGTGAAATTCCGCCATAGTGTTTAACTACCTGTTAACACGCGCCATACTTCTTGTACGGTCGTAGTACCTTGCAAAATTAAATCACGCGCGGATTGTGCTAGCGTTTTATAGCCATTTTGCTGTGTCAGCTTAGTGAATTGTTCAATATCATTGCGGCATAATGCTTCTGTCATTGTATTATCCAATTCGAGTAATTCGTAAATGCTGGTACGGCCTTTGTAACCGGTATAATGACAACGGGAACAACCCTTACCGTGTTGTAATACAGTGACGGCGTTAGCGCCCATTTGCATCAGCCAGGCTATTTCTGCTTTATCGGGCGTATACGGTTCGCAACAATTGTCGCAAATGCGCCGTAATAAGCGTTGCGCCATAACGGCGCGCAAAGCGCCGCCGACTAAAAAGCCTTCACTTTCTAAATCCATCAGCCGAATAACACTGCTGGCCGCGTCATTAGTATGTAAAGTCGCTAATACTAAATGCCCTGTTAAAGCAGCCCGCATAGCAATGGTGCTGGTTTCTTTATCGCGGATTTCACCTACCATAATAACATCCGGGTCTTGCCGCAGCGCTGTGCGTAATACGCGGGCAAACGTTAATTCAATGGTGGGATTAACCTGCACTTGATTAATGCGGGACAATTGATATTCAACCGGATCTTCTACGGTAATAATTTTTCGTTGCGGCGTGTTTAATTTATTAAGCAGGCTATAAAGCGTAGTCGTTTTACCGCTGCCGGTGGGGCCGGTGACTAGAATCATACCGTAAGATAATTTAATTAAGCGCAATAAAATTTCCATCAAGGGGGGATCGAAACCTAATTGTTCTAAGGTTAATTGTGCAGCGGAATTATCCAGCACTCGTAAGACAATAGATTCACCATGTACAACCGGCAGTGTAGATAAACGAATATCTAAGGTACGATTATTCAGCTTAATATTAAAGTGGCCATCCTGCGGCAGACGTTTTTCGGTGATATTCAAGCGCGCCATCATTTTCAGCCGTTGCGTCAGCGCAAAGGCAATTTGTGTTTCTTTAATAATTTGCTCTTGTAAAACACCATCAATACGTTGCCGGATTCTTAAAATGTTTTGATCAGGTTCGATATGAATATCGGAAGCGCCCATTAAAACCGCATCTTCTAAAATGGAACGCAGGAGTTTAGTGACAGGCGCATCATCTGTGGAAGAATCTTTGAGTAATTTAGTTAAATCAATTTCATTGTCGCCTAATGAGGTGGACAATTCTTCGGCGAAATTAGAAATAGCCTCTGTGCGCCGGTAAGCTAAATTAAACGTAGTCTGCAATTCTGCTTCACGCACCAGTGCGAGTTCAATTTTGCGGTTAAAAAAAGCCGACAGTTCATCATAAGCAATAATATCCAGCGGATCCACCATGCCTATTAATAATGCCGAAGCATTATCGGCCAATAAGATGGCGCTGAAGCGCTGGGCTGTTTTTTCCGGCAATTGCTGCACTAGTTCAGTATTGATGGGATAGTTTCTCAGATCAATAAAAGGAATTTTTAATTGTGCAGAAAAAAAATGTAAAAATTTTTCTTCGGTAATAAAACCTAATTTAATTAATACCTGGCCTAATTTACCGCCATGATGATGCTGTTCGGCTAAAGCAGCGATTAATTGTTCTGCCGTGATCATCTGATGCTGTACTAATAAATCGCCCAGCGGCAGCTTGCGGTAAACCATTACGTACCTCCCAGTGCATGCATTCTGGCATTTACATAGCTTTGTAATTGCGGGCTTAAATTGCCGGCAATATTTGCATTTTGATACGCTTCCAGTGCGGCTTTATTTTTACCGGCCGTTTCTAATGAAGTGGCTAAGCCTAGCCACCAGATAGCGTTATTGCCATTAAACGCCACTAATTGTTCATAAATCTGCGCGGATTTTAGCACATATCCGAGTTTTTGATATAAAGCGGCCATTAAAGCGTAATAATCAGGATCGGTTGTTAGCACAGGCGCAGCGGTTTTCAGTATGGCTAAAGCACGTTCAGGATTATTTTGTAAGAGTAAAATCTGTGCGGCCAGTTTAGTGAAAGCAGGATTATGCGGTTGCAATGCTAAACCGGCTTGTACTATGGTTTCTGCTTCCGCCAATTGATTTTGTTTAATTAATAAAGTGATTAACGCCGTTCTGGCAGCGGAAGCATCCGGCGTACGTAATAAAATTTGTTGCAATAAAACGGTTGCATCCTGCCAGTGATTGGCCTGGATTAAATTAATAGCGGTTTGATAATCCCGTTCTGCTAACTGATCGGATGTTAAGGGTTGAGGTACTTTTTCAATATAAGCTTGATCGTCCGCAACGGGCGCCTTATTCAGGCCGGTTTTATCTAACACAGTATTGGTTAAATTAGCAGGATTGATAGTAGCAACATTGTTGACTGCCATCGCTTGAAGACTATTAACGTCTGTGGTGAGATCCAAGATTAAAACAGTATTAGCATTGTTTTCCAATTTTAATTGCGCGATTTGTGCGCCTTCCTGCACGGCCATAGCCACTTTTAATTGATTGCCAACGGGATTAACGGCAAGCGATTTTATCAGTGTATTGCGAACGTTCAATGGCAACAAGGGTTCAGCTAATTGGCAATTGTCTATTATCAGCGTCAACGTATTTTGTGCAGGATCGCTGCCGATAGTGTAATGCGAGGGTTTATTTAAATAAATCGCCAGGCGAGTATTTTTTTTATCGCCATTAATCGCGAAAGCGCGCACTAAAGTGGAGAGTGGAATGGGCGCGGGCATTACAGTAACAGGGATTTTTTTTGCGGGCGGAATAATAAAAGGCACGGGCATTTTTTTTGCGGCAGCCGGTTTTAAATAAATACTCATGAGCAATAAACTGATAACCGCTAATAAAATAACCCCAGCCGCTGCTATCCAGAGCATAGGGTTGCTTTTACCGAGCGTCGCCGTGGGAGAAAGAAAAAGGTGCGTAGCACGCAAACGGCCTGCTCGGCGTTGTTCTAAATCTTTCAGCATTTGGTTAATCAGGCTCATGTATTATCCTAAATGGTTTTTATTTTTAACCAATAGCATAACAAGCCTAATAATAAGCTCGCCAGCAGTAAACTTCCTATACTAATAAAATAGAGGTTGGCGCTGAAAGAGGGCGAGGCTTGAGACAACGCTACCGAATCGAGCGCTTCCGTATCTTTTGCCGCCAGTCGTACCGCCTGATGTTTCACCTGCTGTTCGCCACGGCCGTAAGCAACTAATAATGCTTTATGGCAAAGTATATTGACTAAGCGTGGAATGCCTTTGCTTCTACGATACAGTAAATCACAAGCCTTGCGAGTAAATAAGTTACCAAAAGTATGGCCGGCTTTTGCCAGCCGATGAAATAAATAAGCGTCTAATTCCTGGCGGTTCATCGCCTGGATCAGGCAGGAAAACGTGATACGTTGTTTAAGCTGGCGTAAATTAAACTGGTTGAGCTTACTTTCTAATTCCGGTTGCCCCAGTAAAACAACTTGTAACAGTTTAGCGGTACGCGTTTCAAAGTTAGTTAACAGGCGCAAAGTTTCCAGACTGTCGGTACTTAATACCTGCGCTTCATCGATTAATAATACAACGGGCTTGTTGTCGGCATAGAACTGTAATAATTTTTCATTAATCTGCTGTAATAAAATATGCTGTGAATC
>JBEPVU010000206.1:0-4254 GCA_041690855.1 Gammaproteobacteria bacterium
TCAATTAACTTAGAAGTAAACGTATAATCGTCCGCCTTAAGCCGTAACTGATTGCTGCCCAAGGTCAATAACACCTCACCGCTAGCATCGGCCAATAAGCGCCCCAGCTCCACAATGGCTTTACGGGGAACAATGACCTGATGGTCACCACTCACCGTAACAGCCAGCGTACTTAAAGCCATTCTATGGCCATCGGTCGCCACCGTAGTCAATTGATTGTCCTTCACTTCCCACAACATACCATTCAAATAATAACGCACATCCTGCTGCGCCATTGCAAATTGAGTACAATCAATAAGACCGCGCAAATCCTGCTGAGCAATAGAGAATTCCAATTGGCCTGGTAATTCTTCCGTATTAGGAAAATCAGCCGCAGGCAACGTCGCCAGACTAAACCGGCTGCGTCCTGATTTAACAATTAACTTAGGCGCTTCAAAAATAAATTCCAGTGTAGCGTTTTCTGGCAAAGAACGGCAAATATCCATCAATTTACGCGCTGGCACCGTTATAGCGCCTACATCCGCCGCTTGTTCTAAAACTACCCGCCCCATCAACTCAACTTCCAAATCGGTACCCGTCAACAATAACTCGTTCTGCTTAACCACCAATAAGATATTCGCCAATATTGGCAACGTCTGCCGCCGTTCTACGACCCCTGCAATCAATTGCAAAGGCTTTAATAATTTTTCACGCTCGATGATAAATTTCATAGTTTATAACTCTATCAAGATGACAGGAAAATTCATTCGTAACGAAAGCTTTTTATTTCTCTCTAATCCACCCTACAATAAATACGCAAAACCAGATATATTCACAGCGTGTTTACAAAAAGGCTTTTCCTCCGGCTAACCGGCACATGCTAAAATCAATCTGACGACAAAAAACGCATAACATGAAGTGCGTTGAGTATATAATCGCAAATTTCAAAGCCTTTGGGAATGGTAAAACAAGCAAATACAATTATAATTTTAGGTAGATAATATCCTTAATAAATTCGTAAAATCTTCGGCAATGTCCGAATTCGATTCACGCAATTCCTGTATTTTCCGATACGCATGTAACACCGTAGTATGATCTTTACCACCAAAGGCCGCGCCAATTTCCGGCAAACTGTGATTAGTTAATTCTTTTGCCAACGCCATAGCCATCTGCCGCGGACGCGCTATTGAACGAGTACGGCGCTTAGACGTAATATCAGCCACCTTAATTTTATAATACTCTGCCACCGTTTTAATAATATTTTCAATCGTAACCAATTTATCCTGCAACGCGAGTAAATCTTTAATCGATTCCCGCACAAAATCCAGCGTAATCTGTCGACCGGTAAAATGCGCATTAGCAATCACGCGCTTTAAAACGCCTTCTAATTCCCGCACATTGGAACGAATACGCTTACCCACAAAAAAAGCGACTTCATGCGATAATTGAATACCCGTCTGTTCCGCTTTTGTCATTAAAATCGCCACGCGCGTTTCTAATTCAGGCGGCTCGATCGCCACCGTTAAACCCCAACCCAAACGCGATTTCAAACGTTCTTCAACACCGTTAATTTCTTTAGGATAACGATCACTCGTTAATACAATTTGCTGCTGGCCTTCCAATAAAGCATTAAACGTATGAAAAAATTCTTCCTGCGAACGATCTTTCCCCGCAAAAAATTGAATATCATCGATTAATAAAGCATCCAGACTGCGGTAAAACTGTTTAAAATCATTAATCGTATTCGTCTGCAACGCTTTAATCATATCGGCAACAAAACGTTCGGAATGCAAATATAAAACTTTAGCGTTCGGTTTATTCTGTAAAATAAAATTACCGATTGCATGCATCAAATGCGTTTTACCCAGCCCCACGCCACCGTATAAAAATAAAGGATTATAAGCATTACCCGAATTTTCCGCGACCTGCATCGAAGCCGCTCTGGCCAATTGATTCGATTTACCTTCCACAAAATTAGTAAAAGTAAAATTAGGATTTAAATTACTTTGATGAATAACCCGAGCAGGTTCAGGTTCTGCACTAACCTGCAGTGGCTTACCCACTAATGCTTTCTCAACCACTCTAACGGCTGGCTCACTATTACCCACACTCCCTGCCTTAGTACCAATTTTCATCAACACACGGGGCGGTTTACCTTCAACAATCTGCAGCAATAAATTATTAATCTGGCTCAGATATTTTTCACGCACCCAATCCAGCACAAACTGATTAGGCGCCAGCAATAACAGAATAGATCCATTATTATCCTCAGTATACTCATCCTGCAAAGGCCTTAACCAGGTATTAAACTGTTGCGCCGAAATACCATCCTGTAACCGCGCCAGGCACTGCTGCCATAAAGAAATCTGCCCCACCAACACCCCCACTTAAGCTGTGAATTAACCTGTGAAAAACCTCTTAATCAACCGCATCCTTACCTGTGAATTAAATTAAAAGTGAAAACTGTCCCAAATCATACCATGCCTTACCAACACTTATCCACAACTATACATTTACTGTAACTAATTGATTTATAATAATTAAATCAATTTATCAACAGAAATTATCCCCTTAATTATCATTATTATCTTATATATTAAAATATAAAGAATAATAAGTAATTTGTTCGCCTCTCCAGCGGGAGAGGTGAAAATATTCACTGATTGACAACCTGCCCCTTCTTCCCCTATCATCCCAACCCCAATAAACGACAAATAGCACCCTTAATCATGGCTACGAAAAGAACATACCAACCCAGCAACCTAAAACGCAAACGCACCCATGGATTCCGTGCCCGTATGGCCACCAAAAATGGCCGTAAAGTATTGAAACGCCGTCGTGCTAAAGGCCGCTGGCGGATTAGTGCTTAACATTTGGCAACTTTTCCCAAGACACTAAGGCTTATTCAGGCAGCGGATTTCCGCAGGCTATTTCGCAGCGGAAAAAAACTAAACACTCAATACTTTGCGCTTTACAATAGTTCTAATCAATTAACCTATCCTCGTATAGGCTTAACCATTACTAAAAAAGCAGCTCGCTCTGCCGTCAAACGCAATCAAATTAAACGCATTGCCCGCGAAAGCTTTCGCTTAAACCAGGCAAAACTGATGGACTTAGATATTATGATTGTCTCTTACAAAGACATTGATACGCTTAGCAAGGCTGAATTAAGGTTACAATTGGAACAAGCATGGCTAAAATTAATATCGCGCTACGAAAAACGTTAGCACTACTCATAACACTCTATCGTTATCTCATTAGCCCTTTGTTAGGTCAGCATTGCCGTTTCCATCCTAGCTGTTCTGTCTACGCCCAAACCGCTATTACAGAACATGGATTATTACGTGGTTTATTTTGGTCGGCAAAGCGCTTATTATGCTGCCATCCCTGGCACCCCGGCGGATATGATCCCGTCCCAACAAAATTAAAACGTTACTCAGAGAAATAAATTATGGAACTTGCCCGTGTATTTTTATTAAGCGCTCTTTTTTTAATTGCTTTTATGCTGTGGAATGCCTGGGAAAATGAATATGGCGGCAAAATTCCTGTTGCAACAACGGCTATTCAGCAAAGCAGTGATATTCCTAACATAGCGCCCTCTGGCACGTCTATACCGGCTGCGCAAATGCCACCACCGTCTGCTGCTGTTACGTCAACGCCAGAGCATCGCCTGATTCACGTACAGACGGATGTATTGAATATTGCTATTGATACACAAGGCGGTAATATCGTACAAGCTGATTTATTAGCCTATCCTCAAAAATTACATGATCCCATACCTTATACACTGCTCAGCAATGATCCTGCTAAACTTTATATTGCACAAAGCGGCCTGTTAGGCGACAAAGGTCCTGATACACCGCAAGGCCAGGCTACGTATACCAGCAGCCAGACACACTATGATTTACCGGCAGGCCAGGATCAATTAACCGTAAACTTAATCTGGCAAAACCAGAACGGCCTCAAAATACAAAAGCAATACACGTTTAAACGCGGCAGTTATCAAATGCGTATGCAGTATCAAATTGATAATCGCACAGGCGCAACCTGGGATGGGCGTTTATATACCCAATTACAACGCAAAAAAGTAGCGCCGCCTTCACGTGGATTATTTATGATCAATCCTTACGTGGGCGGTGCGATCTCAAGCCCTGAGCATCCGTATCAAAAAATCAGCTTTGATAAAATGGCGGAAAAAAATGTCGATATTAATATTAAAGGCGGCTGGGCGGCCATGCTGGAACACTATTTTTTAAGCGCCTGGATTCCTAACAC
>JBEPVU010000207.1:0-4229 GCA_041690855.1 Gammaproteobacteria bacterium
CCCACCTTTTTAATTGTAAATAATTGGTGTATTACGGCCTGCGGCCTAATCCACCCTACTCAGAGAGAGATTAAAATACGTAAAAACTCAAGCAGAAAAAGAAGAACCGCAGCCACAACTCGTTTTCGCATTAGGATTACGAATCACAAACTGCTCAGCCTGTAACTTCTTTTCATAGTCTATTTCTGCACCGGCTAAATATTGGAAGCTCATAGGATCGACAAGTAATTTTACGCAAACAATACCAGTACTGCCATCACTGCCATCACTGCCATCACTGCCATCGCCATCCTCTCCTGTATCATCCTCTGCTGTTCCATCCTCATTAGTAACCATTTTATTAAAACATTTTTCAATGACTGTATCGTCCACATTAACGATTTCTTCAAAGGTAAAGCCATATTGAAACCCCGAACAACCGCCACCGGTAATATAAACCCGCAACACCAGGCTAGGATTGCCCTCTTCTTCAATCAATTCCCATACCTTACGTGCGGCGGCCTCAGTAAAGGTCAATGCGGCAGGAAGGACGGTATAATCTGTTACTGGCTGGGTCTGGGGACTCATTTGGCTCATAGTAAAACGCTCGCTGATAAAGGATACTCTTGTATAAATTTTAGTTCTTTGTAAGATAACTAGCAAATTAAATGTTAAAAATACGAGGAACAGTTCATGCTTTGGATCAAAGCCTTTCATATTATCTTTATGGTTACCTGGTTTGCCGGCTTGTTTTACTTGCCCAGGCTGTTTGTTTACCATGCCCTGTGCAAAGACGACATCAGTAATGAGCGCTTTAAAATCATGGAGCGCAAATTATTTTTTGGCATTATGACGCCAGGGGCTATTTTGACTATTCTCTTTGGCTGCTGGTTAATCAGCTATAACTTTGCCGGTTATCTGCATAGCCCGTGGCTGCAGCTTAAACTGTTACTGGTTTTTTTATTAGTGATTTTTCACCTCTACTGCGGGAAGCTGTATATTAATTTTAAAAATAATAAAAATGTCCATAGTCATGTTTTTTACCGCTGGATGAATGAAATTCCAACGGTTTTATTGATTGCTATTGTTATTTTAGAGGTGGTTAAACCTTTCAGTTAATATTATAAATTATGCATATCTATATGGAAGGTGTTCTATTATCTCAAGCTGATAAATTCCTTGAGAATTTTTATCAGGCAGTTTAATAAAGAGTCCACGATATTGTCCGCTAGTTCCTCCTTTAATCCAGAATTTCATTTTAAAAGCTGCTCCCTGATAATTATTCGCATACTTACTAGTATTTGTTAATTTATCAATATGCCCCCCTCCCTGCTGGTGATTATCATCAATCAAATCAAACAAATATTTGCCCTGATCAGGCAATTTTTGTAATTTTTCCGTAACTAACAAAACCCAACCAATAAGTTTTCCTTGATGGAAAAAAGGAACAATCGCTTTACCGGTCTGTGTTAATGTATCTTTATAGTTGTTAGTAGGATCATATATTATCGATTCGTTATCCAGTTGAAATTGTGTTTTAGTTGGTAACGCCATAGGGTTCCCTGTAGGAATAGAATTATTATTTATAGTGGCTTTAGAAGCTAACTTTGAAAAAAAACTTGTGAAGTATCGTAATTTTCCCTGCATAGAGTTGCTCACAACTGACCCAGTTTGATTGCCTTGCTCTTGAGGTTGTCCCGTTTTAATTTGATCTTTAACTACTTCAACTACTTCTGAATCTTCTACAGTATCTTTTCCTTTTTCCAATACGGAAAGGCGCTGAACTTTTTCCTTTAAAAATTTAGTAACTAATAAAAAAGTATTGCTTTCAAATTTTTCAGGTACTTTTGTGATAACAAATCGATCACCTTTTAGTGCTACGAAATCATCGCCTACCAGTTTCTTTAAAATATTTAAAAAATCGTCTTTTTCTTGAGTGGTCCAGCTATCTACTACTCTTGTACTGGCGCAGATAAAACTTTGATCTAAATTATTTGCTTTATATGAATACCAAGTCAAACCACATGAAGCTTCCATCAAATTCATTAAAAATCCTTCGTTATTGCGCTTTTTTATCTCATATTGCTCTCTTTCCGTTAGCTTTTTATTAAGTTGCTCCTTTATTTTATGGCCTTCTAATTCCGTAAAACATGCATTTAAAAACCATACTATAGGGCCTCTTTCAACCATCTCCTGACCATTTTTTACCTGATGAATAACATGCTGCAATAATTTACTAAAAATTTTCTTCGAAATAACTATTGAACCATACTGTATGCTTTCTCCTGTAACCCTTAATCCAAAATTTAAACTATTCTCATCTTCTAAAATTTGAATTCCCCTTACGCTTTCCAAAAAATCATTTAATACTCTTCTCTGTTGCTCGATTAATTGCTTCAAACTCAAAATATTATTTTTAAACCAAGACCACATTAACCACGCAATATCAAAGCATAAATGAGCTATGGGTAATCTCAGGTATGTAACCTTGCTCATTGGAAAAAATATTGGTCCAGAAATCATGACAACGCTTATAAAATTATAAACAGGATTTTGAAAGGCGTTATTATTCGCATTTTTGTCAATAAAGTCTTTTGCTTGCTCCTTGTCGCTATAGGCTAATGCAACATCTTGTTCAGTGAAAAATTTTTTACCCCAATTTCCTGTTATTAAGCCGTGCGGAGCACAGCTATCCAGGCATTTTTTGCCATATAAGTAGATTACAAAACTTAAAAGAACGGGACCTAATTGATAAATTATCTTCATTAGAAAATTTTCATCATCAATCATTGTCGCTTGCTCTGTCGCTTGCTCTTTTGATAATTGCGTCTGAAAAAGCTCGAATAATTCAATTATTCTAAATATGATCACGCCAGCCATATTAGCAACAAAGCTATTCTCCATACCGCCACGTTCCTTGCTATTTATTAAGACAATCTTATTCAGAGTAGAGATTTGTTGTTTTGTTAAAGGAAGACGCTGCTTAACTAACTGATCACCTTGTTTAGATTTTGAATTTGTAACTTTTTTCTTGCCTGGCATAAAATTAACCTCACTAAAAATTTTAATTTGTCATAAACATAGTCCTCCCTAACTAATGCACCCTAAATAAATAATTTGCTTAAATCTCCATCATCTCAAAATCTTCTTTCCCTGCACCGCAATCGGGGCAACGCCAGGCTAGAGGAATATCGTCCCAGCGGGTACCCGCAGGAATGCCATCGTCCGGCCAGCCCTGGGCTTCATCATAAATAAATCCACATAACAGACACATATAACGTTTCATCACACTATTTCCTACTCGGTAAGCTTTATTAAATAAAATAGCTTACTATTTAACCAATATTCTGTGAAAAAGGCTATAATAAAAAAATAATAAGTGGAGATTGTATGGAAAAATCGGCGCATAAAATTCCAGTCGTCATGGCTTTCTCGGCCAGTGATCCTACCGGCAGCGGCGGTATTCAGGCAGACATTGAAACGTTATTCAGTCTTGGCTGTCACTGCACCGCCGTTATTACCGCTATTACTGCTCAGGATACGCGTGAACTAAAGGATGTTGGCATCATTCCCACGCCTTTAGTCATTGAGCAGGCGCGCGTCGTGTTAGAAGATATGCCGGTGGCTGCTTTTAAGCTTGGACAACTGGGCGATATAGAAAATGCCAGCGCGATACATACCGTGTTGCGTGATTATCCACAGATACCGGTTATTTTTCATCCTTGCCTGGATAATCAAGAAAGTGACCATCCCACTAAGGTAACCTTTATAAACGCTATTATTTCATTATTATTTCCGCTAACCACTATTCTTATTGTCGATAGTCAGACAGCACAAAATTTAACGCCAGGCGCTGATACTTTAGATGCCTGCGCCCATAAATTATTAGATCACGGCAGTCAATATGTTTTAATTACCGATGCTCATAAAACGGCGCCTGCTATTACCAATCTGCTTTATAACAAACATGAATTAATTAAGCGTTTTGAATGGGAGCGTTTCCCTCAACAATATCACGGCTGCGGCTGTACGCTCAGCGCCGCTATCGCCGGTTTTCTAGCGCAGCAACTTGAAATTACTGAGTCCATTGCAGAAGGCCAGCGTTATACCTGGGAATGTTTAAAGCAGGGATATCGTTTAGGCATGGGTTCACAATTACCCAACCGCTTATCGTGTTTATCGAAAAAATAAACCTTATTTTCGCCTCTCCAGCGGGAGAGGCCGACCAGGCGTAGCCTGGGCGGGTGAGG
>JBEPVU010000208.1:0-4227 GCA_041690855.1 Gammaproteobacteria bacterium
ACCGGTTTAGGCGTAGACTGGCAGGTGCCAGTATTAAACGTGTTATTAAGTGTCAGTTATGCAAAACCGTTGAATGCTCAGGCAGGCGATCAGGTGGAGCGGTTCCAGTTTAACATCGGAACGAATATTTAACATCAATCAGGAGTAAACTATGCGCAAACTATTATTGACTATTGTGACAGCCGCTACGTTAATGACGGCAGGAGCCGCGTTGGCTGCTAATCCACCCGCAGCGCCTGCAGGCACTAATCTTAAAATTGGCGTAATTGACGTGCAGCAGATTCTGCAAAAATCACCCCAGATAGCCACTATTAATGCGCAATTAACCAAAGATTTTAAACCCCGTCAGGATAAAATAGTCGCTGCGCAAAAAGATTTACAAGCGCAAGCCGATAAGCTGAATAAAAACGCCAATGTTATGGGCGATGCTGATCGCAATAAATTGCAAGATCAGATTATTGCTGAAAAAGCTAACGTACAAGGTATGGCTATTTCTTTCCAGCGTGATTTATCGCAAGCACAAAGCAAAGCCATGCAGGATTTTATGAATCAATTGACTCAGGTTGTGAATGGCGTTGCTAAAAAAAGCAATTATGATTTAATTCTGCAACGTGCAGGCGTTCCTTACGCGAATAATAGCCTGGATATCACCAATGAAGTATTAGACGCTTTGAAGAACAAATAATTCAATTTAATGCAACCTCATTACACTTTATCTGAAATAGCAAAAGCAGCAGGCGCCGAATTACAAGGCGATCCGGCTGCTGTTATTTCAGGTATTAGTGCTTTGAATCAGGCCAAATCAGGCCACCTTACTTTTTTAGATAACCCACGTTATCGTAAATATTTAACGAATACACAGGCAACCGCTGTTATTTTAACTAAAAATGATTTAGCCGATTGCGCAACGAATGCACTGATCACAAACAATCCTTATGCCGCTTACGCTAAAATCGCCCGCTTATTTGAAAGTGCGCCGAATAGCGTAGCCGGTGTGCATCCTACGGCGCTTATTGGGGAAGATTGTCAGATTGATCCTACGGCCAGTATCGGCGCTTATAGTGTTATCGGCACAGGCGTTACCATTGGCGCTAATGCAATAATAGGGGTGCATTGCACCCTTGCTAATCACAGCGCCCTGGGCGCTGAAACGCGTTTGTGGAATAACGTGACGCTTTATCATAACGTTGTCATTGGTAAGCGCGTAATTATTCATAGCGGTGCGGTTATTGGCAGCGATGGTTTTGGCAATGCCAATGAGCAGGGTAAATGGCTTAAAGTGCCGCAGCTAGGCAGCGTACGTATTGGCGATGACGTTGAAATCGGCGCTAATACCACTATCGATCGCGGCGCTATCGGCGATACGATTATAGAAGAAGGTGCGAAACTGGATAATCAAATTCAAATTGCTCATAATGTGCAAATTGGCGCACATACCGCGATTGCTGCTTGCACTGGCATTGCAGGCAGCACTAAAATTGGTAAATACTGTTTAATTGGCGGCGGCGTGGGTATGGCCGGGCATCTTGAAATAACCGATAAAGTAATGATTACCGGTATGTCGAGCGTTACGCATTCTATTAAACAACCCGGTGTATATTCCTCCACGATGTCAGTGATGCCACAACAGGAATGGTGGAAAGCGCTAGCTTATTTCCGTAAAATAGCGGAACTGGCTAAAAAATGGCGCAAGCTTGCAAACTTTATTAAACCTCTGGAAAAATAACCGTGAAAATGAAAGCTGTCATGGATATCCATGAAATCGTTAAATACTTACCGCATCGTTATCCCTTTTTACTAGTGGATAAAGTAGTGGAGTTTAATCCGGGTAAATCGTTGGTCGCTATTAAAAACGTTACCATTAATGAACCTTTTTTTGCTGGCCATTTTCCAGAACGGCCTGTTATGCCAGGCGTGTTAATTTTAGAAGCAATGGCGCAGGCGACCTGCATTTTAGCGAATAAATCACCCACGATTACCAACCCTGAACATGATCATCGCCGCTATCTGCATTTATTTGCGGGTATTGATAATGCACGCTTTAAGCGGGTCGTGGAACCTGGCGATCAATTACGACTGGATGTGCAGTTATTACGTTGTAAACAAGGCATCTGGAAATTTTCTGGCGTGGCGACCGTTGATGATGAACTGGTCTGTTCGGCCGATATGATTAGTGCAAGAAAGGAAATAACACATGATTAGTCCTCATGCCATTATAGATCCTCAAGCACGTATTGCGGATAACGTTGAAATCGGCCCCTGGACGTATATCGGCCCCGAGGTTGAAATAGGCGAAGGGACAGTCGTTGCGTCCCATGTCGTGATTAAAGGGCCGACTAAAATCGGGCGTGAAAATAAATTTTTTCAATTTTCATCCATTGGTGAAGACGCTCAGGATAAAAAATATAAAGATGAAAAAACATTTTTAGAGATTGGCGATAAAAATATTTTTCGTGAATTTGTAACGATTAATCGTGGCGTCGCGCAGGCGGGCGGCGTTACTAAAATCGGCAACGAAAATCTTTTTATGGCGTATGTGCATATCGCGCACGACTGCGTGATTGGTAACGCCACTATTTTTGCTAATCATTCAACATTAGCAGGGCATGTTAAAGTAGGCGATTACGCCATACTCAGCGGTGTGGCGGGCGTCAATCAATTTTGCGAAATAGGCCCGTATAGTTTTATTGGCGCGGGTACTAAAGTCACTAAAGATGTATTGCCTTATGTATTAGTCGATGGCCGCGAAGCAGAAGCCTGCGGTTTAAATAGCGTAGGCTTAAAACGCAGTGGTTTCAGCACAGAAACCATCAATCAATTACGCCGCGCTTATAAAATTATTTACCGCAGCGATTTAACCGTTGCGCAGGCGCTGGAACAATTACAAGGTATGTTGGCGGAATGTCCGGAGGTGCAATTGATGATGGATGCATTACAGAATTCAACCCGCGGCATTGTGCGTTAACCTATGTTAAAAATCGGCATGGTGGCAGGCGAGCACTCCGGTGATCAACTGGCAGCCGATTTAATTCTAGCTTTACGCAGCCAGCGTCCTGATATCAGCATTGAAGGCATTGCCGGCCCGCAAATGATTAAAGCGGGCTGTAAACCAATTATTCCCATGGAACAAATTGCTTTTATGGGATTAGCGGAAGTCGTTAAGCATATTCCTACTATTTTAAAAGCGCGCCAGCAGATGCAGCGCTATTTTTTAAACAATCCACCGGATATTTTTATTGGCGTTGACGCGCCGGATTTTAATTTAACGCTGGAAGAAAAATTAAAATCTCGCGGGATTAAAACAGTGCATTACGTTAGCCCAACGGTATGGGCCTGGCGGCAGCGCCGCTTAAAAAAAATTGCGCGCGCCGTTAATCTTATGTTAACGCTATTACCTTTTGAAGCGCAGTTTTATCAAAAAAATAATATTCCGGTTGAATTTGTCGGACATTATTTAGCCGACCAGATTCCCTTAGAAAATGATCAACGTGCTGCAAGACGAGAATTAGGTTTACCGGAACAAGGGAAAATACTCGCTTTATTGCCAGGCAGCCGCGCCAATGAAATTCAATACTTAAGCGCACTATTTATTCAAACAGCGCTGCAATGTCGGCAGACAAATCCTGAATTGATTATTATTACACCCATGGTTAATGCGGTGCGCAAACAACAATTTATAACTATTCTGCAGCAAATCGCGCCTGATTTATCTATTAGCATTTTCGATGGCGATTCCCGTAAAGTCATGACGGCGGCGGATGTAGTTTTATTAGCGTCAGGTACGGCGACCCTGGAAGCGATGTTACTTAAAAAACCAATGGTAGTGGCTTATCGTATGGCGAAATTATCTTATGCGATTGCTAAACATTTAGTTAAAACAAAATTTATCGCGTTACCGAATTTATTGGCTAATAAACGTTTAGTGCCAGAATATATTCAACAAGATGCAACCATTGAAAATTTAAGCGCAGCCGTCATAAATTATTTACAAAATACCGCGCAAGTAAAACAATTACAGGAAGAGTTTGCCGAGTTACATCAAACGCTACGCTTAAACGCCAGTGAACATGCTGCTGGGGCGATTTTACGTTTATGCTGTCATCCTGCGGAGCGTAGCGACGAAGGATCTCCATAATCAGGCACAGTCATTGGGAGATCCTTCGTCGCTACGCTCCTCAGGATGACAGGAGAGAGATTCCTCAGGATGACAGGAGAGAGATTCCTCAG
>JBEPVU010000209.1:0-4218 GCA_041690855.1 Gammaproteobacteria bacterium
TCTATTTTTTTGCGTTAAGAAGTGAAACGCCAATGGGTTTTGCTCGTGCAATTTTTCAAGCTAACTGCTTGGAAACATAACTCATTATTAACTCTTTAGTGAACAATGAATGTTGCCATTGATGATCAGTGATATACCGCTTCATTGCATCAATAAAGCGGCTTATGAATATAAAGTACCTGCCAAATTAATTGTGGCCGTATTGAATGTAGAACGGGGCAGGGTAGGTATGATACAGGCTAATAAGAATGGTACCTATGATTTAGGACCTATGCAAATTAATACATCCTGGTGGCCAACACTTTATCACTATGGCATTACACCGCAAGCAGTACGCTATAACGCCTGTACTAATATTAAAGTGGGTACTTGGATTTTAGGGAAAGCAATAGCTAGCGAACCTAATGTATTAACAGGTATTGGTAATTATCATTCGCATACGCTTAAATATAATCAGGTTTATACGCAACAAGTCCGTGTAATGTATACGAGATTAACGAAAGTTTTAGCAAGCTAAAATATAGTTTTTACTGAGATGCTGTTTAGCAAACATAAGTTTGGTTTCAGTCGTTGCTCTGCATGACTTTAATCCGCAGAGTAAGTTCGGGCTACACATGTGCAAATTCCGAACGCTCTTGAAAAAGAGTACATGTGATACTGATGTTTTTAATCAGTATTTTTATCAATCTTTATAGCATGTTTCATGCTATTTTTTTCATTTTAAAAATTAACCTTTTAGGTTAATTTTTATCGCTACGCACAGTAAATACTTTAAGTCTGTACTCTCAGTTTACGCTTAACCACGTAAATGTCAGAGATGGAAAATTGTATTTGTTGTTTTTACCAATACCTTTTGGGGAAATACTTTTCCTCAACAGGATGGGTGTTTTCTCTAAAGGTTTTTTAACTTTATAGGAGAAAACATCATGTTAGACACAAACGAAGTAAAATTAACCGGCAATCTTGGCAGAGATCCAGAAGTTCTTAAAAGAACGGATACTGGATGTTTTGTACGTCTTTCCGTTGGAACGAATAAAAAATACAAAAATGCTCAGAAGGAAATCGTTAAAGATACCCAATGGCATACAGTATATTTAAATAATTGGCTTGGAGATAAAGCGGCTTCTCATTTAAAAACAGGAAGCAGAGTTGTTATTTCCGGTGAATTGCAGACCAAGCAGTGGGAAGATGAAAAAACAGGTGAAACCCGTTATTCCGTAGGGATTTATGCGAAAACGTTTGAAGTGGTCGCAAAATTATCTAAAGAAAATGACGTATCAACACCTGACAAAACAGATGTCGAGGGTAATGCTGATTTAAACATTTTGTTAGAGCAGGTAAGGGGACTCTTATCTAAAAAACGTAAATGATTTAAACGGAATATAGCCACGTTAAATACTTTATCTTCTTACCCTTGAGGAAATGTTCCTTAAGGGCATTTCCTCTCTTTTATTTTGTGAGGAAATGCTATGAATACTAAACATCTTTTTTGCTTAAGTGGTTGGGGTTATTTGCAGGACATTGTTGAAAAAAGTGGGAAATTTATTGCAGTAATCAGCATGTTAACGCATTCTGGTTCAAGCCAGCTTGATAACGATGATGTCCAGCTTGACTGTGAAGTGAATAATGAGGCACATAAAGCTTGTTTAAAATCTTTTTTAGATTTAAAGCGAGCAGGTAAGTGCGTTATGCTAAATTTCCTCGCAGAATACAGCTCATTTATCAATGTTTTTTCAGGACAAGCGCCTGATGATCCAAAACACATGATAACTTTGCAAACAAAACTTCGCCTATTAAAAAGCTGTTCAATTAATGGCAGTACAACTAACGTAACTACAGTTTAGCTACGTGTTGCTGTCTAAGTCGCATTAACTAAATCAACCACAAGGGAACTTTCCCTTGTGGGTTGGTTCCCTCAATAATTAAGAGGAGAACCTTTAAATGATTTTAAATTACCTTAATTTAGAAACAATTTTTCAACCATTTTTTAAAAAGCCAGTTAATACTGTTTATTCCAAAGAGAATAAATTAATTCAATCGGCTTTAAAATGTTTGGAAAAACGCATTAAATATCAATCTGATAAAGTTAAAGATCCATTTAGTGTGCGAAAGTATTTGCAACTACAATTGGCACAAGAACAGAATGAAATTTTTGCGGTTTTGTTTTTAAATAATTCTCATCACGTATTAGCATTTGAAAAACTTTTCTACGGCACAATAAATACCACTACGGTGCATCCGCGAGTTGTTGTGCAGCGAGCATTAGCTCTTAATGCTGCTGCAGTTATTCTCACGCATAATCATCCATCGGGTAATTTGGAACCTAGTGCTGCTGATCAATATGTAACGGAAGAGCTTAAGACATCTTTGAAGTTATTTGATGTCAGAGTATTAGATCACATTATTGTATCGCACGAAGGCACGCTTTCATTTGTTGAACGTGGTTTGATTTAATTCGTTACCAATGCCAAGTGATTATTATTCACTTGGCTTTTTCACCAAGCAGACTACGCCAATCTAATTGGTATAGTTTTAATTTATTTTCTTAATGGGAGAGATACTCCCATTAAGGGCAGTGTGTCTCCCATTTTTACTTAATTATAGGAGACATACTAATGATTACTATTCCAGGTACTTTAACGGTTAATACTTGCCAGATAACTTCTCATAAAAAAGGGTTACTGGAAAGCAGTATAGGCCAATTTAATGTGAAATGTGATCAACTTGACCAACTTGACCAACTTGATGATGGTCAGTATAAGGGACATTTTGATATTGCTTATATTGGTTTAGTGCATCAGCAGCATCAAAGCAGCATTTATTTTGATTTGGAAATCAGCATAAGCAATATTGCTTTATCACTGATTGGGAAAACTGCTCAACCATTTGCAGTTAATAAAATTAACAAAATGATGAGTAATAATAATCCTCAAGAAGTGAAAGTGCAAAAAGATTTATTGCTGGAACAATCTGAAATAGAAGCTACTAATGAAGTGATAACTGAGGATGATAAGGAATCAAATGATAAAAAATTATTTGGTTCCTTGTGGCCGTTAGATTATCGCGTTCAATTAGATTCAACTGTTGATCGCGACACATTGCAGTTGCAGATGAATCGTTTAAGACAACTGCAGTATCTTCCTAACAAGGAAGAACAAGCCTGGTATAAAGCTGCTTAATCAAAGGCTTTATTTTTTTATTCTTAACCCTGGCGGGAAAATTCCCGACAGGAATTTCTCCGCTATTTTATTTATTCAATAGAAGGAGAAATCTTATGGCTTTAATGTTTCAACGACTAGCCCGTAATTTTGCTAAAAACGGGTATTTTCCAACCGATAGCGAAACACTGTCACGTATTTTATCTGCACTGCAACCGTGTGATAACGGCAGTATGCAGATTTTAGATCCGTGTGCAGGTGAAGGCGTTGCGTTTGCAGAGTGTCAACAGCATTTAGGTATCGAACGCACACAAGCGTTTGGAATTGAATATGATGAAGAACGTGCCTGGCAAGCCAAGCAGTTATTAAGTCGTTGTATTCATGCCGATATGCAACATTGTGTTATGGGTCAGAAATCTTTTGGATTGCTGTTACTAAATCCGCCATACGGTGATTTAGTCGCTGATAAAGCACAGACAGGCTTTATCCAAAGAGGCCGCCCACGGTTAGAAAAATTATTTTATCAACGAACCATATCTACCTTGCAGTTCGGCGGTATCCTGGTGCTGATTATTCCTCATACCCGTTTGGATAAGGAATTGGCCACCTGGATTTCCTATGCTTTTGATCGCGTTGAAGTTTTTTTAGCGCCTGAGCAGCGTTACAAGCAGATTGTTTTGTTTGGAGTACGTGAGCGAAAAGAAGCTTTAAAAGCGCAAAATGCTATCAAGCACCGTTTAGAACAGATAGGGCAGGGGCAATTACCACCTGAGCTACCTGAATTTTGGCCATTTGAATCGTATGTTGTACCAGCCTGTGCTAATCAAGAAGTGAAGTTTTTTAGTTCACAACTGGATGCCAAGCAGTTAAGTGAGGAAATTGCACGTAATCCGTGTCTATGGAATCGCTTTACGCAACAGTACAGCAATAGAGTCATGCCCGTTAAAAGACCACTGATGCCGCTTTCGGATTGGCATTTGGGATTATCGCTGGCCGCAGGTCAAGTGTCGGGTGTTGTAACATCGCCTGATGGACGCACTTTCATCATTAAGGGTGATAC
>JBEPVU010000210.1:0-4196 GCA_041690855.1 Gammaproteobacteria bacterium
GCGCTGTCTGATTCTTTTCGGGATTTAAAATTGCATTTGTAATAAGCCAATATATTTTTTGACCTGTATCCATACTTTCCCGTGAAATTTTTCTTTTTGCAATTGAAAAAAGTACATCCGGTGTATAACGCAGAGCAGCTTTTAACAAATTATTTAATGTCACTAATTGCTCTTTTCTAGCACGTACTGGAAATATTTTTAATAAACCAGGCACAATAATTTTCGCAACTTTTTCATAAATCATATCATGAGCTAGTGAATAAATACTATTAATACACGAGTCTTTGCCAGTCTTTAGTTTGGCGCTGGCATATTGAAGTAATATATCAGCAATTAAGTCCGGACGATTTTTTACTAATTCATTAAACCAATCAGGCATTTTAGTTAAGGAAACTAGTTGAAAAGCAATCATTCGTCGAAGTATATCATCGGAAATATTTTTCAACTTTGTTTTATCATCATCCCACATTAATTCTATTCCAATCAGGCAGGGTAAACAGAGTAGATGCGATTGATGCTTGTTACCCAATTTAATAATTTCATTGACAGTAGGCAAGTCATTCCGGAAAGGGCATTGTTGAAAGCCTTCTTTTATAATTTCCAGAAATTCAATATCTAGATCATAAAAATTTTTAAAGCGATCATCACTGGTATTACCCTGTACCTCTATAAATTGTTTTTTCCAGACACCTGCCAATTCATATAAGATAATTGCTGGCGCAGTACCTGAACGAATAGTAGTAAGATATTGCTTGATTCTTTGGGTACGTTCTCGTTTTTCTTCATTTTCTCTTTTTTTATTTTCTATCTGAATATTAACCATTTCAGAATGCCAACTTGGAAGTTTGCATTGCAATGATTCATTTATCCATTCTAATGCCTTGGGATAAATATTCAGTATTTTAGTATTTACTACTTCAAGCAGATAGTCTAATGAGAATTCATTTGTATAACTTTGAAATGCAAGCGCTTTTATTGCTTCTAATAAATATAATCTAGCGAGTGTATCAGTGATGGCCGTAGTTGCCTGGTTAAGATGCCACAGCCCCATATCCTTTGGAGGAGAAGCATTGCGTAGTCTACGGTAAATATCGTACGACACATCTTCATCCTTTTCGCAGTGCTGTAAACATAAGCGAATTAATGCTTTATATTTTTCTGGGCGCTCCTCCAGCCAATGCCGAATTTCAATCTGATGATAACTATTTTCATCTTTATGAATTTCTAGCCAATTATAAAGAACATCATTATTAATTGTGTCGCCATGAATTTTAAGACTCTGTAGCAGTAGTGAATCCATCATTTCTTTTATGAAATAAAAATTTCTATTAGCGTCAGCATAAAAAAATTTTAAATTTTTTATAATTTGATCCATTAAAAGTGGTAAATATTCATCAGGAGCATTAATTGGTAGTATATGACTCCAAAAGTAAACATATTGCCCCGCAAAATTTTGTTTTTTGGGTAAATGAAAATATTTAAATAAATCCACTGGTTTAATTAAACTGGGATATAAATTGCTGAGTAGAATTCCAGTCAATTGATCATCAAAGTCAGCAATATAACCATCACTAATTCTATTGAGCAAAATCAGTCCTTGATTAGCTTCATCTCTTTTAAGCCATATTTTAAGGGCATAACTTCTAATATATGACCAATAACTATCATCTTTAATGATATTAAATAATTCATTTTGCAAATCCAGTATTTCATTCTGATCAAGAATAGCTAATACAAGCGCCACATAAGTTTGACTGGCATCGTTACGTTCTTTTGATTGTAAAACTGAGTGATATTGATCATAAAGTGCGGTATCCACTAAACCTCTCAGCCTAAATGGCTCCTGCTGTATGTTAGTTTGTTTAAAAAATCCAATTTCACTTCTAAGTTTTTCAAAAATGCGCCGCTTATTGTCGGTTGTCATTGATTCAACATCACCATATATCACAATAGTCAATGGATCTGCATCAATCAATTCATTGCGCGCACTTAAGCAATGTAAGGCGAGCCATCCATATAAACCACGCAATCCTGTTACAACACGATCATTAGCGCCACGAAGTAAGTTCATTAAACGCTGTAAGGATAGTTTATGCTGATCAACTTGATTAGCCAGCCAGCGTGCCGCAAGATATTCAGCAATAGTACGGTGATTGGGTATAATTCTTTCTTCGCTTTCCAGCTTAAATAATTTGCTGTGTATAGCTTCATTAGCCAGTTCAGGATGAGGCGGTGTGCAGTCATCAAGCATAACAAAATATTCATTCGCTTTTGCCAGGTCAAGTGCCAAACCCATTTTACCTGAGCATAATAATACAGCGCAAAGCTGACCTGCCGCCTCAAGTAATTTTTCTTTAGTCGTTAGATTGAAGCGTTTTTTATCTCGATTTCGTTTATTGTGTTCCTCTATGAATTTTTCACAGGCAAGCTTAAAAATTTCAGAACGTGTTGCCGGCCATTGATCTACATTTATTGCTTCGATCAACATCTTAAGCATTTGGGGATTGCTTAATAAATCACTAATTCCATGGCAGTAAGCATGTTCTATAAAATTTTCAGGATTTTTAATTTTGTAATCATCCTGCAAAATACTGACTATCTCATCTTGTTCTAGCGGTATTAGTTTTAAAACGGTAAGTTTTTTGTTTAAATTAATCTGTTCTAAATCTTCTCTGTCCGTTGCGCCATACCAATCAGCCGCCCGGCAAGCAATCCTAAAAGAAGGATTTCCCCATTTTTTTAATTGCTTTCGAATACTGAACAATAGATTACCTTTTTCAGCGTTAGTACGCATTTCATCAAGCCCATCCAGGAATAAAGTTTTTTTATTAAATTCAGGTTCTGGGTCAAGATGGATAAATTCTGCAACACTTAAAAATAATCCATCTGTTTCTTCAGCTTCTTTTTTAAGCGCCATAGATTTCCCTGCGCCAGGTTCACCCAATAAAACCCAGGCGGATTCATTTCGAAATTGTTTCAGATAGTGAGACTGGGACGCTGGCTTTAAAGTTATTTCTTCAGATTCAGAAAGTTCTTGCACTTTACGTGGAATGAAAATCATATTTTCACCTTCGCCAGCCATTCGTTCGCTGTATGTGATAGGAATTCGGCAAGAGAAATATTATTTTCTCCCACGACAATTAAACTGGTTTTTTTATACAGATTGGCGAAAACATCTAATCCTTTTGATGGGCCGTAGCTTGCCGCGCTTTTTACCTCAATGGCTACGCATTTTATACCATTCGTTAAGATAAAATCGACTTCATAAGAACTTTCACGCCAATATTGAACTTGACAATTATCAGAAGCAGTATTTACAAGGTGTGCGCCAACAGTACTCTCAACTAGTCTTCCCCAATGAGATCGATCCGCCCGCGCCTCGTCAAAATTATATCCCATCAACGCTGAAATGAGTGCCGTATTTAAGGCATTCAATTTAGGACTAGAGGCACGTTGTCGATGCGCTTGTCCTGCATATTTAATCAGGCCGGTAAGAAGCCCCGCTTGTGAAAGAAGCGTAAGGTAATGTGCTAACGTCACGGTGTTTCCGGCATCCTGTAATTGTCCAAGCAATTTGCTGTAGGAGATGATTTGCCCAGAGTATAAACAGCCTAACTCAAACATCGCTTTGAGTAGCGCTGGCTTGTCTATACGTGTAATTTGTAAAATATCTTTCTCGATAATAGGGCGAATTAGCGCATTACGAATATAATCCCGCCAACGCTGTTCTTCGTGGATTAAACCGGCGCTACCTGGATAGCCGCCAAAGTAAATATATTCTTCAAGTGAGAAATCAAATGCTTCCTGCATTTCTGGATAAGACCAATGACACATCTGGATCGATTCAAAGCGACCCGCCAGACTCTCTGTAAGCCCTTTTTGCATAAGCCAGGGAGAAGAGCCAAGTAAAATAACATGCATTTCAAGACCTTCTATACGATCTTCGTCCCATAAACCTTTAACAACTTCAGACCATTGAGGAATTTTTTGAATTTCGTCAATGGCGAGTATGTAACGCTTACCTTCCGGCAGCGCTTTTGCCTCGGCACGAGCTAAAATCCATTCATTGACAAGCCATTCGGCGGTTGGCTGGGTACCAGGAGAAAAGTGTACGGTAGAAGCAATCATATAATGATCAGAAACTTGATTCACAGGACGATCAGCCGCAATAAATTTTGAAGGTTGAGTAGCAATAG
>JBEPVU010000211.1:0-4174 GCA_041690855.1 Gammaproteobacteria bacterium
CTTCATCATTGGCGCCAATCAAAGGATTACCATACTGCATGTTAATATGATCCGTAATTAACATGGCTTGTCCAGGTTTTGCTGTTTCACATAAAGAACCTGCCGCGTTAGTAATAATTAATATTTCACAGCCAATTAATTTGAAAGTACGAATAATCGTTTTAAAAGCGTCATAAGATGTACCTTCATAAACGTGCGTGCGCCCCTGCATACAAGCAACCGGCATATTGCCTAAATAACCTAATACTAAACGGTTAGGATGGCCTGTCACAGCGCTGATAGGAAAACCAGGTAATTCTGCATAGGGTATAATAATAGCGTTCGTAATAGCATCAGCCAGGCTGCTTAAACCAGAACCTGAGATTAAGCCTATTCTGGGTCGGAAATCTTTAATTTTACTTAAAATAATATTCGCGGGTTGCGAAGGATGGATTTGCATAAGCATCCCTATTCAGCAGGAGGAACAAAACCAGCAGGCGTCTGGCCGCCATCGCCGAATAAAAATTTTTCCATTTCCTGCGTTAAAAATTCACGCGCTTTAGCTTCTAACATATTTAAGCGGTATTCATTAATAAACATCGTCTGACGCGCCAGCCATTGCTGCCAGGCTTCTTTACAGATATTTAAAAAAATTTTCTTACCCAGTTCACCCGGATAAGGCGGAAAATCTAAGCCTTCGGCTTCTTTTTGGAGTTTTTGACAGTAGATAATGCGAGACATAATTGTTTTTTATCGGTCAGTTGCGTTAATAATTGTTTAACCGGCGCAGCAACGCCTTTGGTTTTTATTTGAGCTATGTTATACCAGACTATAGCGTCCGCTTCCATAAGGGGCGGGCGCCAGTTTTTTACCGTCGCTTCGACAGGGATAATATCCAGATGAAAATGACTGAAAGTATGGCGCAGGCCAGGCCAGGTAATAGGCGAATCAATTTCGCAATGATATTGCTGCTGGCACCAAGCATTAATATTTTCTTCAATAGGACATTCCGGCAAGCTCCATAAACCGCCCCAAATGCCTACAGGCGGACGTTTAACCAGCAATATTTCACCCTGCTGATTATTTAATAGCAGCATATGTATGGCTTTAACGGGCAGTTGTTTAGCGGGTTTAGACGTTGGGTAGATAGTAGGGGCGCCTTCGCTATAAGCCTGGCAATCGGATTGTAAAGGGCAGACAACGCATTGTGGTTGCGTGCGTGTGCAAAGCGTTGCGCCTAAATCCATCATGGCTTGTGTATAGTCCGCGACTTGTTTAGTGGGCGTATAACGTTCTGCTAATTGCCATAATTGCTGTGCTATTGCCGGTAAGCCAGGCCAGCCGCTAATAGCATGAAAACGCGCTAATACACGTTTAACATTGCCATCTAAAATAGGCGCGTGAATATTCATGCTAAGCGCTAAAATGGCGCCCGCTGTGGAACGGCCGATACCCGGCAGATTTTGTAATGCTGCTACAGTTGTTGGAAATTCGCCATTATATTGTTCGCAAATAATGTTTGCGGTTTTATGCAAATTACGTGCGCGGGCGTAATAACCTAAACCTGCCCATAAACTTAATACATCATCTAAATCTGCTTGAGCGAGTGTTTTTAAAGCAGGAAATTTTTCTATAAAACGTTCAAAGTAGGGGATAACAGTGTTGACTTGTGTCTGTTGCAACATAATTTCCGATACCCAGACACGATAAGGCGTAGCTGGCTGCTGCCACGGCAGATTTTTACGACCGTGTTGGGCAAACCAGGTGAGTATGTGTTTACTAAACATTTTTTACTGCATGAATTGCTGCACAAGCGAATTGACGGCATCTCCGACAGCTTGTCCGGTGTCATCGCCTAAGCTTTTTTTCAACTCATCCGTCACCCGGCCTTGAACTTGTTTTTTGGCTTGTTGTTTTAAAATATCTTTTACATCCGGTTGGGGCGTTATATTGGAAAAACGACCGTTTAACTTAACAGGAATGGAGTCACCTTGCGGCTTATGCGCATCAGGTGCTAGCAATTGCAGCACTAATTTATAATCTAAATACTGTGTCGGTAAATTAGCCGTACCACTGCCTTTGGCTTGAAAACTAGGCGCATCGATTAATAAATCATTATTTCTAACCAGGCCATTCGTGATGTTAAAAGTACCTGTCATATTACCAAACGCGGTTTGCTTTGGTTGATTCATAGGAGGCAGTGCTTTAGCGTCAATTAACGCTCTGCCTACAGTGACCCAATACGGAATATTAATCCCTTTTAAAATACCATTATTTAAAGCTAGCCGCCCCTGACCATTCAGATGATTAATAATAGCGTTTGCAGTATTGCCCTGCGTAGCAATATTCATATTAATATTACCGGCGCCACTCATCTGCAATTGAGTAATATTTACTAAATCACGCGTCAAAGGTTCTATTTGAATACCGCTTAATGTTGTGCGGGTGGTAATTTGTGGCGTTTTACCGCGCACATCCAAGGTGATATCGCCATTATAATTACCCTGATAAAGTTTAGCGCTTAACGGCGCTAAGTTAATCAAACCATTTTGTGCTTTTATCTGTAGATTCACGGCACTGGCGTTTAATTTATTTAAATGCAGACTGCCTATTTGCAGACCGCCTTGCAAATTAAGCTGACGTAATGTTTCTACGGGCAATAAAGTTTTATCCGCCGCCGCTGAATTGGCAGAAGCAGTGTTATTGCCTGAATTATTAGCGGTAGCAGACGAAGAGCCGCCAGAACCCGCCGCCATATAATTATCAAGATTAATCTGATCAACCGCTAAATTAAATGCCAGCGCTTTTTTGCTGAAATCAGTTACTGCCAGATTGCCGTTAATATGCGTATTATCAAGTCTGGCGGTTAATTTACTTAATTTAAAAGAATGATCGGTTGCCATGAGAGTGCCGCTGGCGGATACCTGCGTTAAAGCAGTTGGATTTTGTCTGGCGGGCAGACTATGTCCAACAGCCGCTAAAAATTGTTTTAAATTAAAGGTAGGAATTTGAACCTGGCCTTGCAATTGTAAATTACTTAAAATCTGCTGACCCTGCAAATTACCTTGAATTTGTAAATTAGCCATTTTTGCATTCAGCGCATCAATGGTTAACGTTTCATTTTGTAAATTGACTTTTACATCACCTTGTAAAGCCAGATTTAATTTACCACCGGCAAAATCTTTATCGTTTAAAGTACTGGTTAATTTAAGCTTTTGCACAGAATAAATTTTATCAGTCGGATCGCCGCTGATATTGCCTGTTAGATCAAAATTGCCATTCAATGCGGGTTGATTGCTGTTTATCGTAAATTGTAGAGTCAGCGGAATAGCCTGAGTGAGTGATAAGCGGCCGCTCTGTAAATTCAAATGGCTGATAACAATGGTCTGATTTTTTTGCTGGTTCTGCCACGAGATGCGACTGTTAGTAATCTCTATCCCTTCAATATTAAATTTTAAACCGTCAGATTTTTTGCCGGCAGAATTTTCGTTGGTCGTATCGTTGCTCACGGTTAATTTAGAATGTTCCGTCAGATCTTGCCAATTAGTGACGCCTTGTGCATTTTTCATTAAATTAAGTTGCAAACCATCTAAGCCTAATGTGCCGACATTCACTTCGCCTTTTAATAAAGGCAACAACTGCACTTTTGCGTCTGCTTGATTAATTTGCGCAAAGGGTTGAGCGCCAAAACCAGCGGCATTGCTTAAGCTGACCTGATTCAATTGTAAACCTAGCCAGGGAAAAAACGACCATTTAATTTCGCCTTTTATAATTAATTCACGCCCTGTTTCAGCGGCCACTTTAGCGCTAATTTTATCTTTATAATCATTGGGGTTAATATAGCTCACGAGACAAATAATGGCGGCAATGGCAAGTATAATAAGCAAGCCTATAATACTGGCAATTATTTTGATTGCTTTTTGCATGGTGGGTTCCTATAAGTGGTATGAATGCTAGGTATTTTTCCATCTTTCATGGTAATTTGTAAAGTATAGATTAAAACTCAATAGGTCTAATTATGCAAACTGAAATTTACTACGCCACCGGCAATGCCGGTAAATTTGAAGAAGTGCAGAAATTTTTCGATTGCCACGAATTGCATATGCAGGTAAAGCAATTCGATGTGGATATTGAAGAAATTCAAACGTTAGATCAAAAGAAAATCGCTATCGATAAAGCGCAGAAAGCCTGGCAG
>JBEPVU010000212.1:0-4168 GCA_041690855.1 Gammaproteobacteria bacterium
GTTTGTGGCGTTAATTGAGGTAAAACAATAGTATTACTTGGTTGGTTCCCGCGTAATGTTTTGTGGGGCGCTAATTTTCTGGCAGTGGTTTCATCATAACCGGCCGCTAATAATTCTGCTAAAACTTCTTCATACGCTTTGCCTTCCATTAAAGCTTTGCTTTGACTTAACGCGTTAGCAAATAAAGTGGGATGGTGATCAGTAATAGGATGATGCGAACGGGCAGATACAATAAAATCACTCGGTATTAATTGCGTACCTTGATGGATTAATTGATAAAAAGCATGTTGGCCATTAGTGCCGGCTGCGCCAAAAATAACAGCGCCGGTGGCATAATCCACCGGAGTGCCGTCATGCTGCACGGATTTACCTAGACTTTCCATATCAGCCTGCTGCAAATAAGTGGGCAGTAAGGCTAAATATTGTTCATACGGTAAAATCGCCTGTACGCGCGCGCCGAAAAAATTAATATACCAGCAACTTAAAATAGCTAAAATAACCGGCATATTCTGTAAAAAAGGCGCTTGCTGAAAATGCTGGTCCATCGTATGCGCGCCTTTGAGCAAATCACGAAAATTAGACATGCCAATAGCCAGAGCAATCGGTAAACCAATGGCTGACCATAAAGAATAACGACCGCCTACCCATTTCCAAACCGGAAAGATATTTTCATCCGCCAAACCAAATGCTTGCGCCTGATTAAAATTTTCAGTCACTGCAACAAAGTGTTTATTAAAGGGCTGATTGCTTTGCTGTGTAAACCAGTGTTTTGCAGTGGCGGCATTTTTTAAAGTTTCTTGCGTGGTGAATGATTTAGAAGAAATAATAAATAAAGTGGTAGCGGGATTTAATTTTTTTAAAGTTTGCGTAATATGCGTGCTATCGATATTAGAAACAAAATGAAAACGCAGTTTATTATTTTGATAAGCTTCTAATGCTTGCGTAACCATAGCAGGCCCTAAATCAGAACCGCCCACGCCAATGTTAACGATATCGGTAATAGCAACGCTATTATCCAGCCACGTATGGCGCGTTACTTTTTCGACAAATGATTCCATCTTTTTTAAATTAGCATTGATCAGCGGCATGATGTCTTGTTGTTCAACTAAAACAGGTCGATGAGATGGATTGCGTAATGCTGTGTGCAGAGCAGGGCGGTTTTCTGTGGTATTAACCGGCTGGCCGCTCAATAAGGCGTTTATTTTCGCTTTTAAATGGATGGCTTCTAGTAAATCATTAAATAAGAGTAACGTTTTTTCAGTAATGCGATTTTTAGAATAATCGAGTAATAAATCAGCGGCTGTCAGGGAAAAGTTTGCAAAACGGTTAGGATCGGTCTGAAATAAATCCCGCATAGGTACATTAGCAATTTCTTGATAATGCGCTGTTAAAGCTTGCCATTGTGGTAATTGGGTTAAGTCGCTCATACGCTTTTACTCGATTTTTTTTAATGTTGCTGCGGAGCAGTGTAGCAGTAAATCATTTAAGGGAGTACCCGATGGCAGACGCAAATCGGGTGCAATTTCAGCCAGTGGATATAAAACAAAATTGCGCGTGGTTAAGCCGGGATGTGGCACGATCAGCTCGGGAGTATTAATGATTAAATCACCGTATAGCAAAAGATCCAGATCAAGCGTGCGTGCCTCAAAGCGTACGGTAGTGCGCGTGCGCCCCTGGTCTTTTTCAATTTGTTGCAGGTGTGTGAGTAATTGCTGTGCTGTTAAGTAAGTATCAATGGCAGCAACGGCATTAATATAATCAGGTTGCGCCGGTGGATATAACGGCGGGTTACGATAAAAATGCGATCGGGCTATGAGTATCGTCTCGGGAATGCGGGCAAGCGCCTTTAACGCAGCGTGAATTTGTGCGCTGGGATTATTTAAATTACTGCCCAGGCCAATATAGCTTCTGCTGCTATTAGTATTCATGTTGATTTTTTTCGCTTACGGCGGCGCTTGCTGGTTTTGGGAACGCTGTCTAATAATTGCTGGCGTTCGGCCGTATCTGCTTCATAAAATTTTTGCCACCATTTCGCTACTGTTTGAATATCTTTACTAGCTTGCGCACGGACGAGTAAAAAATCATAAGCGGCGCGAAAGCGAGGATGGTTGACGGTGCGGGTGACGTATTTGACATTTATTTTTTCAAAATAATATTGCAGGTCCCAGATTTCTTTAATCATCAGACTGAAACGTTTCGGAATAGTAATGTGCTTAATTTGCTGACTAATCACCTGACGTTCGGCGCTGTGGCGGGCATCGGCTAATGTATCGCCTTGTTGTAAATAACGAGCAATGGCGTGCTGGAAGGGTTGCCATAATAAGCTGGCAAATAAAAAACCGGCGGAAACGGTTTTGTCTTCATTAATCCGTGCGTCAGTGTTCTGGCACACTAAAGCGATTATTTTTTTGGTGACTGCGGCTTGTTCGCCTGTTAGACAATCGGCAAGCTGAGGAAACAATTGCTCAAATAAATGATACTCACTCAATAGGGGTAAAATATCGCTGGCATGGCCGCTATGAAATAATTTTAATACTTCGTCAAATAAGCGGGCTGCGGGTACATGTTGTAGCAAAGGCGCGAGTTCAATAATGGGTTCACGCGTGGCGGGATCAATAGCAAAACCTAATTTACCAGCAAAACGAATGACGCGCAGTAAGCGTACGGGGTCTTCATGGTAGCGCTGACGCGGATCGCCAATGATGCGTAAGGTTTTATCTTTTAAGTCGGCAAAGCCGCCACAGTAATCCACAATAGAAAAATCAGCGATATTGTAATACAGCGCGTTAATGGTGAAATCGCGCCGGACGGCGTCTTCCGCTAGGGTGCCGTAGACGTTATCGCGCAGCAGCATACCATGCTCGGCAGTTTGATGTTTTTTGCTGGATTTTTTTAGGCTAGGCGCTGCTCGAAAGGTGGCGACTTCAATAATTTCCTGTCCAAAACGTATATGGGCAAGGCGAAAGCGCCGGCCGATTAATAAGCAATTGCGAAAAAGCTTTTTGACTTGTTCTGGTCGGGCATTGGTAGCAACGTCAAAATCTTTGGGATGACGGTCTAGCAATAGGTCGCGGACGCTGCCGCCAACCAGATAAACGCTGAATCCAGCGTCCTGCAGCCGATACATAACCTTCAGGGCATTAGGGTTGATATTTTTGCGGGTGATAATGTGTTGTTCACGAGGCACAATGGCCGGTTCCAATGGCGCGGCTTTGCGAAAATTAAACAGTTTTTTCAGTAACTTAATAATGGGAATAACCCTCTGTACATGACAAAAAATATTGATAAAGATATAACTCGCTGATAAATAATAAAAATCATATAATCTCATTCGACTAAAAAGGAGGTTATATGGAACATATCAGCGAGTTGAGAGAGAGTTTAAACGGATACTTTGGCTGGAACAAGGCACGAATAACCTGTTTTGTGAAAATGTTGCTAGCATTGATTGTAACGCGCAGCGTTAATCTCAATAAGCTGGCCTGTGTATTGTCCAGTGACGCAAAACCATTGTCGCGTTATCGGCGATTGCAGCGTTTTTTTGCTAGTTTTAACATGGATTATCATCAGATCGCAGGCTTTATTTTTCGGTTGTTTTTTGTGAGTGGTGGTCACTGGTACTTGACGATGGATCGTACGAATTGGCAATGGGGCAAAAGCGATATTAATATTTTGATGCTGGCAATAGCCTTTAAAGGTACTGCCATTCCGATTTACTGGACGCTATTGGAAAATAAAGGGGGTAATTCTGATACGGCCGACCGAATTAAACTATTACAAACTTTTATTAGCCATTTTGGTAAACCCTGTATAGCAGGTCTATTAGCTGACCGTGAATTTATAGGTGGCGATTGGTTTGATTGGTTATTAGCAGAAAAAATAGGTTTTCATATCCGGATAAAAAATAATACTGTCACTACTAATTCACGTGGATTGCCTGTTGATATTGATGCTTTATTTTTTGATTTAAAACCTGGCGAACAGCGCTTAATTATGGACAAGCGGCGGGTATGGAAGCATCCTGTCTATTTAGCAGCCCTTCGGTTATTGGAGGGGGAGTTATTAATTATTGCAACGGATAAGCTATCAGAAGAAGCAATAAAAACGTACGGGATTCGGTGGGAAATTGAGACGTTGTTTGGTTGTTTAAAAGGACGAGGATTTCATT
>JBEPVU010000213.1:0-4120 GCA_041690855.1 Gammaproteobacteria bacterium
CCTCACCCGCCCAGGCTGCGCCTGGTCGGCCTCTCCCGCTGGAGAGGCGAAAATATACTATTTTAAATTTTTTTTAGGCTATTTATGTTAACTTGCTTTTCTATTAATTCTGATGCTGCAATTCCCATTATTCCGATTCTTGCCGATGAATTTAATCAGTGGCTGGAAGATGAAACGGCAGCGGTAAAAAATTGGGTAAATGCCGTTAAATTTGTGGCAAAGCCGGAAAGTTTTTGTGTGGTGCCAAATACGCAAGGCGGTGTAGAAAAAGTTTTATTAGGGTTAAAAGATAAAAAAGATTTCTGGTCATTGGGCGGATTGCCGTTAAATTTGCCTATGGGTTGTTATCAATTGCAGGATGCTTCTGCTGAGTTAGATTTTAATCAGGCGGCAATAGCCTGGGGATTAGGCGCTTATCAATTTACCCGCTATAAAAAATCGACTAAAACGATTGCACAGTTAGTGTTGCCATCAACGATTAATCAAGCCGCACTGGAAAATTATATCACCAGTATTTACGGAGTGCGGGATTTAATTAATACGCCCACTGATGATATGGGGCCAGCTGACTTAGCTAAAGCGGCGCAAGATCTGGCGAGTGAATTTAAAGCGGAGTTTACGCAAATTATTGGCGAAGAGTTGCTACATCAGCAGTATGCCGCTATTTATACGGTAGGACGCGCCAGCCATAATGCGCCGCGTTTAATTGATTTACGCTGGGGCGATGCAGCAGCGCCGAAAATTACACTGGTGGGTAAAGGCGTCTGTTTTGATACGGGTGGCCTGGATTTAAAATCCGCTGCGGGTATGATGCAGATGAAAAAAGATATGGCGGGCGCCGCGCATGTATTAGGATTAGCGCGTATGATTATGGCAGCGCAATTGCCAGTACGTTTGCGGGTATTAATACCCGCGGTTGAAAACGCAGTGTCGGGTAATGCGTATCGTCCGGGAGATGTCATTACGACACGCAAAGGTATTACAGTGGAAATTGGCAATACCGATGCGGAAGGCCGCGTGATTTTATGTGATGCGTTAGCGGAAGCAGTAACAGAAAATCCTGCTTTATTAATTGATATCGCAACACTGACCGGTGCGGCGAGAGTAGCAACGGGTACAGAAATCAGCGCGATGTTTACAGACGATAATGCACTTGCCGATGCATTAATGCAGGCGGCCGAGATAGAACAAGACCCGCTCTGGCGCTTACCGCTTTATACACCCTATCGAAAATTATTAGACAGCAGTATTGCCGATATTAACAATTGTAGTAGCGCACCCTATGGGGGCGCGATTACGGCAGGATTGTTTTTAAAAGAATTTGTGCCAGCCACTATTCCCTGGGTTCATTTTGATATTATGGCGTGGAATGTTGCCTATCGCCCTGGCCGGCCGGAAGGCGCAGAAGCCATGGCGATTCGCGCGCTGTTTTATTATTTGCAAAATACATTTTCAGCCTGATGAAAAAGATAATCCGTATTGCAACTCGTCAAAGTGAACTTGCACTATGGCAAGCTGAATTTGTTAAAAAAACACTGCTGACTTATTTTCCTGATTTAATGATTGAGCTGGTTGGAATAACCACGGAAGGCGACAAGCAGCTTGATATTTCACTCAGTAAAGAAGGCGGTAAAGGTTTATTTGTCAAAGAACTGGAAATTGCGCTGCAGGAAGGGCGTGCCGATATGGCCGTACATTCCATGAAAGATTTGCCCGTAGAATTGCCAGCCGATTTTGTAATACCCGCCATTATGGCGCGTGCTAATCCTTTTGATGCGTTAGTTTCAAATAAATTTACGCAATTAAATCAATTGCCACCGGGTGCAATTATAGGCACTTCCAGCTTGCGTAGAAGCTGTCAATTATTAGCATTGCGTCCTGATCTAACAATAAAATTACTGCGCGGCAATGTGCCGACACGTCTGCGTAAATTAGACGATGGCGAGTTTGATGCGATTATTTTAGCCGCGGCAGGATTAGAACGGTTAAGTTTAGCGCATCGTATTCAAACCATTATGCCGCCTGAAATATCATTGCCAGCGGCGGGGCAGGGTGCATTAGGCGTTGAATGTCTAGCGCGAAATATAGAAATGATCACTTTGCTTAAATCCTTAGAAGATCATCCAACACGTCAATGCGTAACCGCAGAACGCGCAATAAACCGCGCTTTAGAAGGCGGCTGTCAGGTGCCGATAGGCGCTTATGCCGTGCTTGAAAATCAGCAATTATATTTACGCGGGCTGGTGGGTAATCCTGATGGCAGTTTAATTCTGCGCAGTGAAATAAAGGGTGATGCCAGTGCAGCAGAAACACTGGGCGAATTATTAGCGCAAGATTTAATTAAACAGGGCGCAGATAAAATTTTGCGGCAGATTGCTTATTAAATTTTGATTAATTATTTCCGATTTAATACTGCCATCGTTAAGCGATTAACAGATACTAACTTATTCGATTCATCAAAAATTTCAATGCCCCAGACCTGTGTACTTTTGCCAATATGAAACGGTTTAGCAATGGCAATTACATTGCCTGAACGGGCAGCACGGATATGATTAGTATTAATATCTAAACCTACGCAGTATTGTTTTTCTTTATCAACGCAAAAATTAGCGGCATTGCTGCCTACCGTTTCGGCTAACACACAGGAAGCGCCGCCATGCATGATACCCATGGGTTGTTTCACTTTTTCATTGACCGGCATTTTCGCTGTTAAAAAATCATCGCCAATCTCAATAAATTCAATCCCTAAAAAATGCGCCATCGTGTTGTGATTGCGCTGGTTGATTTCTGCTAATTTTAACGGAGTGTGCCAGATATTCATCGTTTCCTCATAATTTAGAGTTGATAACTCCATTTTATATGAAAATTTAGAGTTTCCAACTCCAAAAACAATAATTTCAATGTTTTAATGATTAATTTTTAATATTCTTCGCATAATTTTGTTGGAAGCAGTCCGTGGCAAGGTTTGAATAGCAACCACTTCGTGAATTTTAAAGAGTGGATTTAAGTGCTGATTAATTAGCATTTGCAGTTCTTTTTTTAGAGGGAGCAAATCGATGGGCGTTTCCTGTTTTAGTACGGCATAAATAATTAACAGGCTGGGGCCGCCACCGGTTGGTTCAATGGCAATAGCGGCCACTTCATTAATTTTATCTGATTGTAATAAGGTACGTTCAATTTCAACCGAACTGATTTTAATGCCGCCTAAATTCATAGTGTCATCAACACGGCCTAAGGCGCGGTAAAAACCGTTGGCAAAATGTTGAATTTCATCGCCATGACGGCGTAATATTTCACCGGCCGGTGTGCGCGGCATATCGGCAAAATAAACTTCGTAATGGTCTTTATTTAATAAACGGGTGGATAAGCCTATCGAAGGCGGTATGAGGGCGACTTCACCCGTGTCGGCAGGTTGTCTTTGTTCATTCAGCAAAATAAAATTTAATCCTAATGTAGGGGTTGTAAAAGCGGCAGGCGCAGCGGGTTGAATGACAGTGCCACTCATATAAGCGCCGCCAATTTCAGTGCCGCCGCAATATTCAATAATGGGTTTATTGCCTGCTAATGCCATTAAATACAGCATATCGTCAACGTTAGAAGATTCTCCGCTGGAGCTGAATAATTTAATCGATTGCCAATTAAGCCCTTCCATACAGCGACTATTGCGCCAGGCTTTAACGAGACTAGGTACTAAACCTAATAGAGTCACTTTAGCGTTTTGAATAAATTCACCAAAATCTCTGCCAGTAGGCGCGCCGCCATACAGTGCCAGTGTGCCATGATTGATTAACGCTGCAAAAATAAGCCAGGGTCCCATCATCCAGCCTAGATTCGTCGGCCATGCGAGAATATCGTCTGGTTTTACATCTTGATGAAAATAAGCATCGCTGGCGCATTTAATGGCTGTTGTGTGGTCCCAGGGAATCGCTTTTGGATCGCCGGTAGTGCCGGAAGAAAATAAAATAGTAATGGCAGCCTGGGGTTTGCAAGTAACAGCATTGAATTGCTCGTTATTATCTAAAAAATGTTGCCAGCTTAAATCGTTTCTTCTGCCATCCTGGGGAGCATTTTTTTGTCTGTCATCCTGAGGCGCGTTAGCGACGAAGGATCTCCCTGAGTA
>JBEPVU010000214.1:0-3988 GCA_041690855.1 Gammaproteobacteria bacterium
GTTTTTAACTCATTAATATCTTCTGGAAATTTTTTTATTATATTTTCCTCATATTCACTGAATAGTTTATTGGTTTCATCAATCCATTTTTTTTGTATGTCATTAAAATTAGGATATGCTATTCGTTTATAAAAAACGATAAATTCGTCTTTTCTGGCAAGTAAAGCATTACGAAATGCTTCATTATGAATTCCACTGAGCATTTGCTCTACTTTTGCTATGGCAATAGTATCTTGTATGGTTTTTATCTGATGCTCTTCAAGAGTTATTTTAAGATTTTCTGAAAAAAATTTTCCTGTTTCTTCTGTTATTTCTTTAGATTCTAGATTATAAATCCTATCTCCGCCTTCAATAATTGCTTCGTTGTAAACTGCATCGGGCGAAATATTTTTAACTTCCTTAAAGTATTTTTGCTGTACTGTTTTAGGAGATATCCTTTCATTGCCAAGCTGATTAAGTTTCTCATACAGTTCACTTTTATTACTTGCTTGTTCTATTTTGGTTCGGATGGTTGTTTCGAATGCCGCATCGTTTTTAAAAAGCGCCAATATGCCTATGTTTTCGATCTTCAATGCCTGGGAAGTTTCCGCTGCAGTTATATCAGCTGATGGAATAGTTTCAGGTTTGCCCATGGTAATTTCCTCATTCACTGCCACTGTAAAGAAGCAATATGCGTTCCTAGATGTAATATATTATCTCTACTATTATAGCGAAAAAACCTTAAGGTTTCCTTAATTAAGATGCTATGCCCTTTTTTGACAACCTGTCCTCAGCGTTTGCAGTAACGCAGCCTTCTCCTCTTTTCTCGCTAGGCTTTCGCTGATGCTGCGCCGCCATATTTTAGCGCCTGGCATGCCTTGAAAAAGGCCTAAAATGGGCTTAATAAGGGGGAAAATGGGGGTATTTTGAAGCAATTCCTGCTCAATATAGTCACAATAGACGCTTAAAACCGCTTCCCGGCTTAAACCAGGTGTATTATCGCCGTAAATCGCTGTATCGACTTCCGCCAGCATATAAGGATTATGATACGCCGCCCGCCCCATCATCACCCCATCTACCTGCTGAAGATGCTGTTTTGCCTGTTCCAGCGTTAAAATGCCGCCGTTGATAATAATCTCCAGCGCGGGGAAATCCTGTTTGAGTTGATACACAATTTCATACCGCAACGGCGGTATTTCCCGGTTTTCCTTGGGACTTAAGCCTTTTAGCCAGGCTTTGCGCGCATGTAAGATAAACGTTTTACAGCCGGTCTGACTGATGGTTTGAATGAATTGCTGCAGTTCTTCATAAGAATCCTGATGATCAATGCCAATACGGGTTTTAACCGTGATGGGGAGTGCAACGGCCTGTTGCATAGCGGCCACACAGTCGGCTACTAAGGCGGGTTCAGCCATTAAACAAGCGCCAAAACGGCCAGATTGCACCCGATCGCTAGGACAACCAACGTTCAAGTTAACTTCATCATAACCGTAGTTTTCCGCTATTTTAGCGCAATCAGCCAGCAAAGCGGGGTCGCTGCCGCCGATTTGCAAAGCAAGCGGATGTTCCGCGGGGTGAAAGGCTAATAAGCGTTCACGCGGCCCATGAATAATCGCCCCCTGAGTCACCATTTCCGTATATAGCAATGTTCTGCGGGAAATAAGGCGCAGAAAATAACGACAGTGACGGTCGGTATAGTCCATCATGGGTGCAATTGAAAATAATCGATTTAACATTCACTCTACTCTCTGCCGCAGCCATAAAAAATTTATTTCACAAGTACTTCCATGTGTTTGTTTAACTGAGGTATTATAGCGCCCGCATGTTGATCATGCGACTCTTGAACAATAATCCTTAACTTGAAACTTGGAGATGGATATGAAATTAGTAAATAAAGCGCTTGTAGCTGGTTTAGTAGCTCTTTTGAGCGCACCAGTTGTTTTAGCTGATGAAACAACAGTTGCTAATACACCTGCACCTGCTGTTCAGGCTACTACTACTGTTGCTCCTGTGGCTTCTAACCCACAAATGGCTACCAGCGAAACTGCAAAGAAAAAAGAAAAAGCCCACAAAGGCAAAAAGCATAAGAAAGAAGAAAAAACCGAAACTAAAACAACTACTAGCTCAGAAAACACGGCTCCTGCTAGCAACTAATTTTAGTTCCTGCAAACAGACCGGGATTTACAATAATTTTTTTGTAAAGACTGGTCTGTTTTGTTTTAAGCAATCCCTTCAATATGTTCGACAATCAATTGTAGCGATTTTCTGCCCTGAAATTCATTAATATCCAACCGATAAGCAATATGCGCCGTTTGTAACCGATGGTTTGGCCATTCTTTTAAATTGACGTTAAATGCAATAGCTTCTAAGGGTTTAGTGCTGGTTTCTAAAGCCAGGGATAATTTTAAATGTTTACCGCCGACCAGCCATTGCTGTAATACCCGAAAACGGCCATCAAAAACAGGTTCTGGAAAAGCTTGCCCCCAGGGGCCGGCGTTGCGCAGCAAATGTGCGAGTTCCAGGCAGAAGTCATCACTGCTTAATTCGCCATCGCTGGGTATTTCACTGCCAATAGCGCGTCCGTTTAAGGCTTGTTCTATCGTTTCTTTAAACATTTGTTCAAATGACGCGTAATTCGCTTTCTTAATAGTAAGCCCTGCCGCCATGGCGTGTCCGCCGAATTTTAGGATTAAATCAGGCTGTTTTGCCGCCATCAGCGCTAATTGATCGCGAATATGCAACCCAGGAATAGAACGTGCTGAACCTTTAAGCTCATCGCCATTGCCTGGCGCAAATATAATGACTGGCCGATGCAGGCGTTCTTTTAAGCGTGACGCCAGCAGACCAATAACGCCCTGGTGCCATTTTGCATCAAAAAGACATAATCCTAACGGCAGTTGCGCGGTTTGTTGTTCCAAAGTGTTAAATTTAGCGAGTTCTGTTAAGGCCTGTTGCTGCATTTCCTGTTCAATTAAACGGCGTTCTTCGTTTAATACACTGAGTTGCGTAGCCAGTTCGTGCGCTCGGTTTAAATCGTCGGCCAGCAGGCATTCAATGCCTAATGTCATATCCGTTAAGCGTCCGGCGGCGTTTAAACGTGGCCCTACACAGAAGCCTAAATCAATCGTTGAAGCTTGTGTATAATTGCGGCTAGCTATTTTTAATAAGGCTTGTATGCCAGGGCGGGCTTTACCGGCGCGAATTCGTTGTAATCCCTGTTGCACTAAAATACGATTATTGTGATCCAGCGGCACTAAATCCGCTACCGTACCTAACGCTACTAAATCTAAAAAAACCGACATATTTGGCTCAGCAATGGCGTGTGTCTGAAACCAGTTTTGCTCACGTAGCCAGGCACGCAGCGCTAGCAGCACATAAAAAATAACGCCAACGCCCGCTAAGCATTTGCTGGGAAAGGGATCGCCAGTCTGGCAGGGATTTACAATCGCGTCTGCCACGGGTAAATCTGCGCCGGGTAGATGATGATCGGTAATTACTACTTTTATACCAGCTGCTTTTGCGGCGGCAACGCCGGCATGATTGGCGATACCATTATCAACGGTAACAATCACATCGGGTTTTAACTCGGCGGCAACCGCTACAATTTCAGGCGTAATACCGTAACCAAATTCAAAGCGGTTAGGCACTAAGTAGTGTACGTGCTGTGCGCCCAAAGCACGCAGCGCCGTTACGGCCAGTGCAGTGCTGGTGGCGCCATCTGCATCAAAATCCCCTAATATTAAAATTTTCTGCTGCTGCATGACCGCTGCGCCAAGCTGCTGACAAGCCTGTGTAATGCCGGATAAAGATTGATAAGGCAATAAAGAGGTTAACGAATGTTCTAATTCCTGCGTAGATTTTATGCCGCGCGTCAGGTAAATGCGTTGTATGACGGGATGTAAATGCGCTGGCAGCTCGATAGATTCTGTTGGCAATATCCGACGGGCAATTTTTTTTTTCATAGTTCCTTTTCCAAAAAACGCAATTCAAGGTAGTATATTATACCTGA
>JBEPVU010000215.1:0-4063 GCA_041690855.1 Gammaproteobacteria bacterium
TTGCTGCAGAGCGCCTGCAAAATCAGGATAACTTTTGGCGACACACGCCGTATTTTCAATAATCGTTTCACCCTGCGCCGCTAATGCCGCTACGGCTAAAGACATCGCTATGCGGTGATCGTGATGGCTGTCAACGTGTGCGCCGCTTAATCGCGCAGGACGAATAATCAGACCATCGGCATGTTCTTTGATATCAGCGCCCATTTTCTGCAACTCGGCCGTAATGGCTGCTAAACGATTACTTTCTTTTGTGCGGGCAATAGCAGCGCCGGTAATATACGTTTCACCTTGCGCAAAACAACCCATCACCGCTAAAATGGTTACTGCATCAATAAAATTATTAACGTTAATTGCTTTTCCGCTAAATTCAGGTGACTTTTTTACCTGTAATGTTTTTTGCGTAGCATCAAATTCCAATAAAGCGCCCATAGCTTGTAAAGCGAATATCAGCGCTTTATCGCCTTGTACGTCATTCATATCCACATTGTGCAATGTAATTTCCGAACGGGTAATTAACGCCGCTACTACTGGAAATGCGCAGGAACTAAAATCGCCTGGCACGGTGTATTCAAAACCTGGGTAAGCAGAACGTCCTGCCACGCTATAACGTGTGTAATCCTGCCGTTGATAAGTAATGCCCAGTTTTTTAAACCAGTCAAGCGTTAAATCAATCCAGGGTTTTTCTCCAGGATTTTTAACATGAATAAGCGTTGCTGCGGGTGCGAATGCAGCCGCTATTAATAAAGCACTGACCGGTTGTGAATCTTCACCTGTTAAAGTGGCTTCACCACCGCGCAATGCGCCTTTAATAATAATCGGCGCAAAACCATCGCTTTTACTTGAAACGGCTAATACACCTAAATCCGTTAAGCCATCCAACAAAGGTTGCATCGGCCGATGAGTGCGTATGGAATGATCGCCGGTTAATATTGTATAACCGTCTGTTAACGCAGCAAGCGCCGCTATAAAACGCAACACTTGTCCTGAATTGCCTGCATCAATAATATCGGCTGGAATATGCGGTTTTCCTGCTACGCCGGTAATCATAATCTGTTGCTCTGTCACAGTCATGCGAGCGCCTAATAACTGACAGGCATTAATCATCGCTTGTGTATCGGGGGAAGGCAGGTAATTGTGAATAATACTTTTTCCAGTCGCTAAGCTTGCAAATAAAATAGCACGCAAGGTATGTGATTTTGAAGGGGGAATAGTGATGTCGCCTTGCAGCGTTGCTGGCTTAACGTGATAAAGCATAGTCTACTCCACGTGAATATTAACAGCCTGTCCCAACTGACGTAACACCTTCATCATTTCAGCAAATGTCTGCGGCGAAATGGTTTGCTTTGCATCGGATATGGCTTTATCAGGTTCAGGATGCACTTCTACCATAATACCATCCGCGCCCGCCGCAATGGCCGCATACGCCATCGGCGGTACAACGCTGCGAATGCCGGTGCCGTGACTGGGATCGATAATAACGGGTAAATGACTTAGCTCATGTAAAATAGGTACGGCCGCAATATCCAGTGTGTTACGTGCGTAGGTTTCAAACGTGCGAATGCCACGCTCACATAAAATAACATTGGGATTGCCGGTTTGCAGAATATATTCGGCCGCCATTAAAAAATCCATATACGTGGCGGACAATCCACGCTTTAATAATACGGGCTTGCCTGCTTTACCTACTTGTTTTAATAACGAAAAATTCTGCATATTGCGTGCGCCAATTTGTATAATATCGACATAACTGGCGACTAGATCAATGTCCTGCGTATCCATCACTTCAGAAACGCTTAGTAAATTATTCTTCTGGGCGGCGCTTTGCATATAGCGCAAACCTGTTTCACCAAGACCTTGAAACTCATACGGTGAAGTGCGTGGTTTAAACGCGCCGCCACGTAAAATATTCGCACCGGCAGCCGCTACTAAAGCGGCCGTTTCATGGATTTGCGCTTCTGATTCGATGGAGCAAGGCCCTGCCATCACCGCTAAGGTTCCACCGCCAATTTTACGTCCGGCGATATTAATCACGGTGCGTTCTTTTTTTAATTCCCGTCCGGCCAGTTTAAATTTTTGTGTTAAAGGTAAAATACGTTCGACACACGGTAATAGGGCAAATTGTTTAAAATCAATCTGCGCGTCCGCCCCATTCACGATAACAATCGAGTAACGGCCATTTTCTTCCGCAGGTATGCCCTGCAGATTCATCCAGGCGAGCTTAGCAATTAATTCATCCACTTCTTTTTTTGTCGATTTTTCTGTCAGTACTAAAATCATATCATTTACCTCTTATGGAAAAAGTTGTTGCGCCAGCGCAGTGAGTTCGGCTGGTTGCGCACCTTCTTCCAGCGCTTTAACAAACAGTGAACCTACTACAACGCCATCAGCATACTGTAAAACCTGTTCTGCCATGCTACGTTCTGAAATGCCAAAACCCACTACCACCGGCAAACTTGCGGTTGCTTTAATCATTTGAATTTTTTCTGCAAAATCATCAGGCAATGCGTTACGCACGCCCGTGGTGCCTTTTCGGCAGGCATAATATAAAAATCCGCGCCCTTGCTGATCTATTTTTTTAATGCGTTCAAGCGGCGTGACCGGCGTAATAACATAAATGGGTGCAAGCGCTTCCTGCAGGCATTGCTCGTGAACCACCTGCAATTCTTCGATAGGACAATCTACAATTAAAAGCCCATCAATACCTGCTTGCTTTGCTTCCTGCAGAAAACCAGTCGCCAGTCCTGCTAAAATCGGATTAAGATAGCTATATAAAATTAATGGAATATCGCTGTTCCGGCGCACCTGTTCCGTTAACCATATCACATCGCGCAACGTAGTGCCGCCTTGCAACGCGCGGGTTGTCGCGCGTTGAATGACAGTGCCATCCGCCGTAGGGTCAGAAAACGGCATGCCGATTTCCAGCATATTCACGCCGCCTTCAATCAGCGCAAGCGCTGCGGTGAGTGTACGTTTAATACCGCCATCGCCTGCCGTCAGATAAGCAATATGGGCTTTCTTTTTCAATGCCTTGTTAATGCGCTCATGATTCATATTAAATTAATCCTCTTTCCATTAATTGCGGCAGATCTTTATCGCCACGCCCAGATAAATTAACCACTACGCGCAAGTCCTTCGCCAATGATGGCGCAATTTTTATTAAATAAGCCAGCGCATGAGAAGATTCCAGCGCCGGGATAATACCTTCTGTACGCGCTAATAATTGCAGCGCTTGTAAAGCCTCTGTGTCGTTTGCCGATGTGTATTCGGCACGCTTTTCAGTAAATAATTGAGCGTGCTGCGGGCCAACGGCGGGATAATCTAAACCGGCAGAAATAGAGGCCGTAGGCGCAATCTGTCCGTGCGCATCTTGCAACACGTAGGTGTAACAACCATGCAATACACCCCGCGTTGCCGCGCGAAAACGGGCGGCATGTTCACCTAATTGTGAACCATGACCACCGGCTTCCACGCCAATTAAACGCACTTTTTCATGCGCTAAAAAAGCAGAAAAAATACCAATGGCGTTGGAACCTCCCCCGACACAGGCAATAATAATATCGGGCGGCGCTTGAAATAATGCTTGCGCCTGCGCTGCGCATTCTTCACCGATCACGGATTGAAAAACAGCCACCATTTCTGGATAAGGATACGGGCCTAAGGCAGAACCTAAACAATAATGGGTATTTGCAAATGAATCCGACCAGTCGCGCAATGCTTCATTCACAGCATCTTTTAAAGTTGCAGAACCGGTAGTCACTGGAATAACGTCTGCGCCCATTAAACGCATACGCGATACATTAGGCGCCTGGCGTTCCATATCGACACTACCCATATAAACCACGCAGGTTAACCCTAAATAAGCACAGGCTGCCGCCGTCGCAACGCCATGCTGGCCAGCGCCTGTTTCAGCAATAATACGGGTTTTGCCTATTTCTTTAGCTAACAGACATTGCCCTAACGCATTATTTAATTTGTGAGCACCGGTGTGCAGTAAATCTTCACGCTTTAAAAAAATACGCGGCCCATTAATGGCTTGAGAAAAACGCGGCGCTTCCGTTAAGGG